>DBEYTJ010000070.1:0-9477 GCA_048181065.1 Collinsella sp. | reverse complement strand
CAAGATGGACTTCTTGGGCCTGCGCACGCTGACGGTTATCTCCAAGGCCAAGGCAAACATCAAAAAGAACTTCGGCATCGACATCAAAGAGGAAGAGATTCCCTTTGACGATCCCGAGATCTTTAAGCTCATGGGCTCCGGCCACACCGCCGGCGTCTTCCAGGTCGAGTCCGCCGGCATGACGGCCACAATCAAGAACATGAAGCCCACCGAGTACAAGCACGTCGTGGCATTGATCGCCCTGTACCGCCCGGGCCCGCTGGGCGCCGGCATGGTTTCGTCCTACATCAACCGTATGAACGGCAAGGAGCCGGCCGTCTCCTACGACGACCGTCTGGACGACATCCTGGGTGAAACCTACGGCACCATGGTTTACCAGGAGCAGGTTATGCTCATCTCCGTCGAGATGTGCGGCTTCTCCAAGGGCGAATCGGACTCGCGTATCCGTAAGCCCGTGGCTAAGAAGAAGATCAAGCTGCTCACGTCGACGGTGCTCCACTGGGAGGATGGCTCGGACGAGACCACCTACGACCACTGGATGAACGGCGCTATCAAGAACAACTACACGCGCGAGGTCGCCCAAAAGATTTGGGACGATGTTCTCGAGTTCGCGTCTTACGCCTTCAACAAGTCGCACTCCGCCGGCTACGCCATCCTGGTTATGCAGACGGCATGGCTCAAGGCTCACTATCCGCACGAGTACATGGCGGCCGTTCTGACGTCCTACACGGGCAAGACTGACAAGATCGTGCACTACGTCTCGGCATGCCGCCACGACGGCATCCCCGTGCTGTCTCCAGATGTCAACGAGTCCGGCACCGAGTTCACGGCTACCAAGGAAGGCGTGCGCTTTGGTCTGGCCGGCATCCGCGGCGTGGGTACCGGCGTGGCGCAGGCGATTATCGCCGAGCGCGAGGCGGGCGGCCCGTTTAAGACACTGCACGACTTTGTCGAGCGCGTGGACTCGAGCCAGGCCAACCGCCGCGTGATCGAATCGCTGATCAAGGCAGGTGCCTTCGACTCCACGGGCTATCCGCGCCGCCAGATGATGCACTTTGTGGACAAGAACAACCCCGAGAACATCATCGACGCCGCGATAAAGCGCCAGAAGGACCGCGCGAGCGGCCAGACCTCGTTCTTCGACATGTTTGGTGATGTTGAGGGCTCGGGCTTTGAGGTCAGCGTGCCCGATCCGGACGGCCAGGAATGGGACCGCCACCTTAAGCTGAGCCAGGAGAAGGAGGTTCTGGGCATCTATGTCTCGGACCACCCGCTGCGCCCGTTTGAGTATGCGCTCAGCAAAGCGCGCGACTTCTCGTTCTCGCAGATCGACACCGGCTACGAAGTTCAGAATCCTACGGGCGGCACCATCAACCAGGAGATTCCCGAGGGCAAAGCGCTGTGGTGGGCCGGCATGGTCTCGAGCGTGTCCAAGCGCGTGACCAAAAACGGCGACCCCATGGGCATCGTGCAGCTCGAGGACATGGAAGGCGAGGCCACCGTCGTCGTGTTCCCCAAGACCTATAAAGAGGCCGAGGGGTACCTGTACGGCGAGGTCGATCCCGAGACCGGTGCGCAGCTGTCCGACGCCTTTGTGCGCATCAAGGGCAAACTCGAGCGCTCGGACCGCGGCGACCAGATCATCGCGCAGGAGATCGTGCCGCTTGAGCTCAACGAGGAGAACAACAAGCCCAAGGTGTTTGAGGTCATGGTGCCCAACAGCCGCTTTAGCCAGGGCAATATGGCGCGCCTGGCCACGGTGCTCACCGCCAACCCGGGCGGCGACCGCGTGGAGATCTTTATCGAGCAGGTGGACGGGCGCGTGCTGCGCGCCGAGGTGCCTGCCAAGGTCAACGCGCGCTCGATTCCGCTGCTGGCCGAGGCCAAGGCCATCGTGGGTAATCAGGGCCGCGTGACGGTTATCTAGGGACGGCGTTGCTGAGGGGTAGCTAATTTGGGACGGGGCTATTTTAGCTACCCTTTGACTGACGGCGAATGAGCTAGGGTCGGAATGCATCTCAACCGACATATGGGGGTAGCTAAAATAGCCCCGTCCCAAATTAGCTACCCTGTGTGGATTGGAGGAAGTGATGGCACAGGGGACGTTTGTGCAGGCGCTCCGGAAAGAGGCGGCGCTGAGCGGCACCTTTATGAAGGGGCGTTCGCTCATGCTCAACGGCGCCGTGCTGTCGATTGAGGACAGCGACTCGCGCTTCTCCAAAAACGTGACGGTTGAGGGTGCAGTGCGCGGCTCGCGCGGCGACCTGTACAAGACGCACGTGGCGCTCGACATGGACGAGCACGAGGTGATCGACTACGACTGCGATTGCCCCGCTGCCTATCGCTACCCCGGCATGTGCAAGCACGCCATCGCCACGGCGCTTGCGTATCTGGACGCAAGCGGCACCGAGCCCGTCGAGGGCCTGCGCACGCCGGTCCGCACGTTTACGGCGGCGCCCAAGCAAGCCGCGCGTCCCGCGTCCGCCGCACCAGCGGTCAACCCTAACTTTCCCTTCCCGGCGCCAGTTCCCACGAGCCCGAGCCTCATGAAGGCGCTCTCCGATCTTTCGGACGCGCGCATGGATGAGTTGGCGGGCATGCGCCGCAAGCTCGCCGGTGCCGTTGATCCCGACGCCCCCAAAGCGGCGTTGGAGCCCTCGTTGGTGCCGTACTACAATCCGCTGTTTGCCGACCGCTTTAGCTGGGCGCTCGAGCTTCGTATCCGCTGCGGCTCGGTGTCCTACGTGGTCAAGGACATCGACGGCATGGCCGCCGCCTACGTGCGCGGCGGCACGTTCTCGTACGGAAAAAAGCTTACATTCCTCCATGCGCCCGAGGCCTTTGACGAGGTTTCGGTGCGTCTGCTCGACCTTGTTGTGGCAACGGTTGTGTATCTGAGCGACATCACAAGTTCGCGTTCGGCGTCGTACGATTTTGCACGCAGCGGCTTTGTCGCCGAGCGCCAGCTGCCGCTGTCCGAGCATGACATCGTATACATGCTGGACTTGCTGCGTGGCAGGACCATTTCCTTTGAGCCCGCCTGGTCGCGGGGAACGACGACACATCGTTCCTACGAGGTAGCGGTTGAGTTGTCGCCGGTGGGGGAGGACGAGGCCTCGGCAAAACAACCGCCGCTGCTTGCCGCCAAGATCGCGCCGGCGGCCGGTGGCAGCTACGACCTGCGCCTGCCCGCCGATATGTACTGCTTTGCCTCGGGCGACGTTGCCTATCTGGTCGACGCGCACCGCGCGCGCCGCACCGATGCGGCGTTTGCCCAGCATGCGGCGCCGTTTCTGTCGCGTCTGCTGCCCTGTCGCACGCCGGTCCATATCGCCGCCGAGCAGGTGGGCGAATTCTGCCGCATGGCACTGCCCGTGCTGCGCGAATACACTGACCTCACCGCTCCCGCCGTGCTCGACACCGTGGCGCCCGAGCCGAGCTTTGCCATGGCAATCGGTGTCGATGACGGGCTTGTGATCTGCAAGATTACGGTTTCCTACGGTGATTGGTCGGGAGATCTCTTTAGCCTGGGCGCTCCGGGCAGCCCCTTCGAAGAGCAGCGCCCGGGCGTGCCGCCGCGCGACGAGATAGCAGAGTTTCGCGTTATGGATACGGCGGCCCTGTATTTCGACTTTTACGAGGGCGGCCTGGCGTTTGAGGAGCGCGACGACGAGAGCCTGTTTCACTTGCTGACCGAGGGCCTGTCTGCCCTGTCCGAGCTGGGCGAGGTCATGCTCAGCGACCGCCTACGCCAGATCTCGGTGCGCCCTGCGCCCAAGCTTTCGGTGCGCGCGACCGTCAAGAGCAACCTGCTCGATGTCGAACTGGGCGCGAGCGGTCTTTCGGCGGCAGATCTTGCCATCTATCTGGACTCGTACAAGCGCCATCAGACGTTTGCGCGCCTCACGTCGGGCGACATCGTTCGCTTGGACGAGGGAGCCCGTGCCGCGTTTGGTCTTGCCGAGGACCTGGGCGTCGATGCCGTCGATCTGCTCGACGGCGTGTCGCTTCCCGCGTCGAGTACCCTGTTTGTCGATAGCATGCTCGCGCGCACGCCGGCGCTCGAGGCCGATCGCGACGCTGCATTCCGTCGCACCGTCGAGCGCTTGGATACGCTCGGCAAGATGGATTTTACGGTGCCAGTCTCGCTCAAGGCCACACTGCGCGGCTATCAGGTCGACGGCTACCAGTGGCTCGGCTCGCTCGAGCACCTGGGCCTCGGCGGTATCTTGGCCGACGATATGGGCCTGGGCAAAACGCTGCAGATGATCGCACATATCCTGGCGCGCGTGGAGGCGGGGGACACTAAGCCCACGCTCGTGGTATGTCCTGCGTCGCTTGTGTACAACTGGACCGCCGAGCTGGAGCGCTTTGCGCCTTCGCTCGACGTGTGCGCCATTGTGGGCGCTAAGGCACAGCGCCGCGTACAGATAGCCGGCGCCGACGAGCATAACGTGGTCGTGACGTCGTATGACCTCATGCGCCGCGATATCGACGAGTATGCCGAGCAGGACTTTGTCCGCGTTGTGCTCGACGAGGCCCAGTACATTAAAAACCCGCTCACGCAGGTAGCGCGCGCCGCCAAGCGCCTGCCGGCCGGTGTGCGCTTTGCCCTGACGGGCACGCCCATCGAAAACCGCCTGTCCGAGCTCTGGAGCATCTTCGACTTTTTGATGCCGGGCCTGCTTGGCACGCGCGAGTCGTTTGCCAAGCGCTTCGAAAGCCCGGTCGAGCATGCCGAGGGCGACAGCGCCGCTCGCCTGCAGGCGCTCGTGTCGCCGTTTGTGCTGCGTCGCGTCAAGGAAGACGTGGTGGCCGATCTGCCCGAGAAGATCGAGGACACCGTCATGGCACAACTCACCGGCGAGCAGCGCAAGCTCTACCTGGCCAACCAGGACCGCATCGCCCAGCAGGTGCAGCACCGCGAGGCATCCGAGTTTAAGAAGGACAAGCTCAAGGTGCTCGCCGAGCTCACCAAGCTGCGCCAGATCTGCTGCGACCCGCATCTACACTACGAGGACTACAAGGCGGGGAGCGCCAAGCTCGACGCTTGCATGGAGCTCGTGCACGGTGCGCTCGACGGCGGGCACCACATTCTGCTGTTCAGCCAGTTCACGGGCATGCTCGATATCATTGGCAAGCGCCTGGCCAAGGAGGACATCGGCTTTCTTAAGCTCACGGGCGCTTCGTCCAAGGAGAGCCGCGCCAAGATGGTCGCGCAGTTCCAGGCGGGCGAGGTGCCGGTCTTTTTGATCTCGCTCAAGGCAGGCGGCGTCGGCCTGAACCTAACGGCGGCCGACGTGGTCATCCACTACGACCCGTGGTGGAACGTGGCCGCGCAGGATCAGGCGACCGACCGCGCGCACCGTATTGGCCAGCAGCATACCGTGACCGTGTACAAACTCATCGCCAAGGACACGATCGAGGAACGCATCATGCAGATGCAGGAGTCCAAACGCGACCTGGTCAACAGCGTGCTCGGCGGTGACGGCATCTCCTCGGCGCTGTTTAACCGCGAGGATGTTCTGGCGCTGCTGGGCGGCGACGGGCACTAACTGCGCAGATGGCAACCGGGGCTGTCGAGACGGCTTCGGGTCGCCGGCGCGCTCTGACCTCGGTCGCTAGCCTCGCTCGTTATGTGTTCATTTGCCATGCCGTGGATGGTTCGCCTGCCTTTGGGCATAAGAAGCATCGAGAACACCGGCACATCAGCAAAGGAGAACATCATGGCGAAATTCTTTAAGGACCCCGACGGCAAGCTCATTGCCGCCCTTGGCAACGACGTTGCAACCCCTGCCGGCTGCACGGAGCTGACCGCGAACACCGAGGACGCGGCGCACGAAAAGCACGTGCCGGTCGTCGAGAGCGAGCGCGACGGTCATGTGATTCGCGCACGCGTGGGCTCGGTCGAGCATCCTATGGCGCCCGAGCACTACATCGAGTGGATCGCCCTTGAGGCCGAGGGCCGTCTGGAGGTCCATTACCTTGAGCCCGGCATGAAGCCCGCGACGTTTTTTGCCGGCGGCTCCAAGACCGGTACCGTCTATGCCTATTGCAACCTGCACGGGCTGTGGTCCGCGACGTTCTAGGAGCGCGCCCCCGCTCGGGGTATCATAGCTAGCATATGCACATGCGAGCGCCGACTGCGTCATGCGGCCGGCGCTTTTACTACGACAACGATGGTTTACGACGGAAAGGGCTGAGCCATGAAGCTCGCACTTGCACAGATCGATATGCGCCTGGGTGATATTGAGGGTATCTGCGGTCGCATCGAGGACCAGGCGCGCCTGGCCCACGAGCGCGGTGTGCGCGTGCTGTGCGTGCCGGCTCCGCTCTTTATGGGGGCCCTGCCCGGCGGCCTGGTGGGCGCTGCGGACTTTGAGCACGACATGCTTGCCGGCTTGACCGGCGTCGCCGAGCGTATCCAGGAGCTCGATATGATCTGCATCGTGCCCGCGGCAGTTTCGTTTGAGGGCCAGCCCCTGCTCGACTACATGATGCTCAAGGACGGCCATGTGGTGCCGGCCCGTTCGAGCATTGCCCTGCAGCGCGGTGGAACCGGCGATGCCCGTTGGGCGCCGCCGGTCTTCGATGTGGACGGCGTGCGTATCGCCGTGATCTTCGACTTGGACCGCGAGCTCGAGATGCTGCCGACCGGCGTCGACCTCATCGCCTATTTCCAGTTCAACGCGTTTGATATGACCGACCGCGAGAGCGCTGCGATCGCCGCCGTGCGCAGCGGTGCCTACCGCAAGATCGCTTCAAAGCGCAGCGTATGGTTTGCCTGCATGGCGCCGGTCGGTGCGTACGACGAGTCGGTGTATACCGGCGGGTCGTTTGTGCTCGACGATTGCGGTCGCGTGGTGGCCCAAGCGCCGTGCTTTGAGGAGAGCCTGTTGGTTCAGGAGATTCAGCGCGGTGTGATGCTCGATGCCTTGGAGGACCACGAGCTGCCCGAGTTTCGTTCCGAGGAGTGGCTGTGGCAGGCGCTGGTGCTCGCCGTTCGCGATAACGCCCGCGCCCGCGGTACGTCGCGCGCCGTGGTGGCGCTCGAGGGCGACTTGCCGTCGTCCCTGCTGGCGGCGCTTGCCGTCGACGCCCTGGGCCCGCGAAACGTGATCGGCCTGGTACTGGGACGCAACCGCATCTTTACGCCGGCGCAGGAGGAGGCCGAGGCTGCTCGCTGTGCCGCCGTTCGCGCCATTGCCGAGCGCCTGCATATTCGCACGGTTGAGCGCGATGCGCCGGATGCCGCGCGTGTGCTCGACCGCGATGTGTCGGCGGGCGACGCCGAGCGCCTGCGCTCTCGCACGCTGGGCCTCATGCTGGAGGATACGGCGCTCGAGCTGGGTGCGATGGCGCTGAGCCCGCTGTCCAAAACTGAGTACGCGCTGGCGGCGCCCGCGCTTTGCGGTGGCTACCAGGGCGATTACGCGCCCTTTGGTGATGTGTTTCTGTCGACCCTCGAGTTTGTGGCGCGCGTGCGCAACCGCACGTCTGCCGTGGTGCCGCAGGAGCTCGTGACGCTCAACGCGGTGGAAGATTGCATGGAGCGCGTGCTGGCGCAAGCGCTCTCGACGCTTGACGGTCCGGTCGACATGCTCGATCGCGCGGCGCAGCTGCTCGGTGGGCTCGAGCCGGGCGAGGTCGATGGCACGCTCGAGGCGCACGTGGACCGCAACCGACCCTTCGACGACATTCCGATGGCTGCCGGCAAGCCCGAGGCCTGCTCGCTGCTGCTGATGCTTGTGCGCCAGGGTGAGGCTGCTCGTCGCATGCTGCCGACGGCGCCGATCGTCTCGGCCCGTTCGTTTGCCGAGCGTGCCTGGCCGTATATGCTCGCGTGGTCCGACCTGGGACTGAGCGGCAAAGAACGCATGACGGTCGATGCGCTGGCGCGCGCCGAGGTGAACCGCTTTGCTGACGAGGATACAAGCGAGCGCATGCGTGGTGAGATGATGGGCATACTGGGTGACCTGTTGGGTATTTCGCCCGAGCAGATGGAGGAGCTGCGCTCCGAGGACGGCCAGCGCCGCCTGCACGAGGGCATGAAGAAGTTTGAGGGCGAGGTCCAGGACGCCATCGATAAGATGATGGGCGGCCAGGGTGGCCCGCAGGGTGGGCCCCAGGGCACGCCGATGCCGCAGCCGCCGGTTGATCCCCGACAGTTCCCATTCTTCTCGCAGAACTAAACTGGGGATGGGATTCGCTCCCAACCCCGATACTTCAACTAAGCATCTTGACCCCGTTGTGTTATTCTAGAACAGACGTTCGTGAATAGTGCGCGGGGCCTTGTCTTGCGTCGTGCTTGTGGCGAGGGGAGGTTGGCTTGGTTATCTTGGGTATCGACCCCGGTTTGGCCCATACGGGTTGGGGGATTATCGAGGAGCGGCGCGGAGAGGTTCGCTGTCGTGCCTACGGTTGTATCGAGACCAGCGCGGGCAGTCCGCTCGCGGTGCGCTTGTCGCATATCGCCCGCGACCTCAAGGGTGTCGTGGAGCGTTATCGACCCGATACCGCTGCTATCGAGAGCATTTACTTTGGCGCCAACGTTCGCTCGGCCATCCCTACGGCGCATGCCCGCGGTGCTGCGCTCGTGGCGCTTTCGGAATGCGCGCTCGAGATTGGCGAGTATACGCCTATGCAGATCAAGCAGGCTGTTGTGGGCACCGGCGCCGCGGACAAACGGCAGGTCGCGTATATGGTTCGTACGCTCACACAGCTCGATCACGACCCGCATCCCGACCATGCCGCCGATGCCCTGGCCTGCGCCATCTGCCACGTTAACCTTAGCCGCACCCGGGCGCTTACCGGTGGCGAGTTCTATCAACAGAGAGGAACCGGATACTGATGATCTCCCAGCTCCATGGAACGCTTGTCGAGGCCACGATGAGCTCGGCCGTTGTCGATGTATCGGGCGTGGGCTTTGAGCTCGGCATCTCGGGCAGCACTGCCGCCACGCTGCCTGCGCCCGGCGGCGAGGTGCGCCTTTATACCCGTATGCAGGTGCGCGAGGACGCCATGACGCTCTTTGGCTTTGCCTCCAAGGACGAGCGCACGATGTTCGATCGGCTCGTGTCCGTGTCCGGTGTCGGTCCGCGCCTGGCGCTCGCCGTGCTCTCCACCTATACCGTGGGTCAGCTGTATTCCCTGGTGATGGCCGAGGATGACAAGGGCATGGCCAAGGTTCCCGGTGTGGGCAAAAAGACCGCCCAGCGCCTCATCTTGGAGCTCAAGAGCACCTTTGCCAAGGACAAGGGCTTTGTGCCGGTCGACGTGATTCCCGGCCAGGTTGCGATGCCCGTGCCCGCTGCTGCCCCTTCGGCGATTGATGACGCCCGTGCGGCGCTCCTTTCCATGGGCTTTAGCCCGCAGGAGACCGATGTTGCCCTGAGCGGGTATGATGGGCAGAATATGCGTGTCGAGGATCTGCTCGGCGCGGCGCTTAAGCGACTCGGAATGGATGCGTGATGTGGG
>DBEYTJ010000069.1:0-21106 GCA_048181065.1 Collinsella sp. | reverse complement strand
TTGTTCTTAAGGCGCCTTGCACAGTTAAAAATCTATCCGCCACCGCCAAAAGCATGCCACCTATTCTAGTGAGATTTTTGACAACCGGCGGTTGCGGGCACATATGAGCTGCGGAAATGTGTCCAAACAAAGCAATGACCCGCAGCTCGGTTGTCCCCGTTGCGGCGTTAACGGTAGTATGGTCGTACTGTTTATTCCGCACCGCCAACGGAGGGAGTTCCGCGCCGTGAACCGCGATTTCGCCTCATCGCTCATCCAGCTCAACAATACGTTCTATCGCGAGCACTCCGCCTCCTTTTCCGATACGCGCCAGGCCCCGTGGCCCGGCTGGGTGCGCACCATGGACATCGCGCTCGAGCAGCTCGACGTCGCCACGATCGAGCATCCCGTCCGCGTCTTCGATCTTGCCTGCGGCAATATGCGATTCGAGAATTTTGCCGCCGGCGGCGCGCTTGCCGCCAAGGGCGTCGACGGCGCAAACCCCTCGGCAGATGCCAGCTGCCCGTTTGAGTTCTATGGTGTCGACTCGTGCCAAGACCTGGCCATCGATGCACATGGCCACGCGCTGCGCATTCCCAACCTGCACTTCCAGGAACTCGACGTGCTCGACGCCCTCATGAAGCTCAACCCCGCCGAAACACCCGACGTGCTTTTCGACGCCCCGCTCGCCGACATCTCGGTCTGCTTTGGATTTATGCACCACGTGCCGTCGTGTGAGTACCGCGTACGCGTGCTCGACGCCCTGGTGCGCCAGACGCGCCCAGGCGGCATCATCGCCATCAGCTTTTGGGAGTTTATGAACGACGAGCGCATGGCTCGCAAGGCCGTTCGAGCCGAAGCCCGCGCCGAGCTCACCCCGCCGTTTGGGGGTTACGATTCCACGCAGTTTGAAGCCGGTGACCACCTCATTGGCTGGCAAAACGACCGCCACGCCTACCGCTATTGCCATCACTTTGACGATCAGCAGATTACCGACCTGGTGCGCGGCGTCCGTACGTTCTACAAGAGCGGCGAGGTCCCCGTGCGCGAGCTTGAGCGCTTCCATGCTGACGGTCGCAGCGGCGATCTCAACCGCTATGTGATTCTCAAGCGCCTGTAGGCACCGACGACTCGCCGTCGAGCCGCACCGCGTCTTTCGGGCAAACTATGCCCACCCCTTTTTCAACCCATTGACGGAACGCGCGGCCATGCGTTCCATACTTATGACCAAGGAGCCTCATGGGAGCCGTCCACGTTCGCACGCCCAAGAACTTTGTGCTCGAGGAGCGCCTGGAGCGCTACGCTGATGCTATTGAGACGAACCCCGAGGCCTATGCCGGAGATTGGCGCGAGGCCTGTGCGCCCGCAGGCAGCAAACCTTTCGAACACCTTCACCTGGATCTTGGCTGTGGCAAGGGAACGTACCTTGTAGAGCGCGCGGTCCACGAGCCAAACACGCTCTTTATCGGCATGGACCAGGAGCCCATCTGCATTGCCTATGCCGCGCAGAAAATCTGCGAGCAGGAGCTGTCCAACGCGCTCGTCCTGCCCCGAGGCGCCGCATCGCTGCCACAGCTGTTTGCCGCAGGCGAGCTCGATGCCATCACCATTAACTTTCCCACGCCGCAGCCCAAGGCCAAGTACGCCAAAAAACGACTCGTCCATGTCGACCATCTGATGCTCTATCGCCCGCTCTTTTCAGCCGGTGCCACCGTCACGCTGCGAACCGACAGCAAGCCATTGCGCGACTACGCCCTGGGGCAGTTTACCGCGGCAGGCTACGACACACTTTGGGTAAGTGACGACGTCCGCCGCGACCATCCCGAGCATCCCGAGACCGAGTACGAATGCCGCACGCGCGAGATGGGTGCCGCCGTCTATGGCATCTGCGCCACACCCGGCGCGCAGCCCAGCGATGAACAGCTCGCGGCGGGCCGCGCGCAGGAGCAGAGCCTCGCCTGCTACCTGCCCGACGATCTCGATGAGCTCACCTACGTGCCCCTGGGCATGGAAGAGGCCGTCGAGAACTTTAGAAACCGCGCCCGTAAAGGCAAGAAACGCCTGCCGCAAGAGTCCTAGGGGCTTCTGATGGTCGCGGCGTCGGCAAACAAGCGCAAATAGGCGCCGGCGAACGGCCCTCAAACCTAAGTGAGTAGACTTTTTTGCAATAGCCAAGCACAGCCCGCATAGCGAAACATAAAACCTCAGGTAGAACCCTTGCGCAAAAGCCATGTGTTCGCGATATTGCAAAAAGTCTACTCACTTAGCTGGCAACTGCACCAAACGGCTGAGTAGAACGCCCATTTCCTGCATTTTCTTTCGCGCTGGCGCCCCACGCCGCCGCTACGCCATAATGGATGGCGGACAAACGCGAGAGAAAGCAACCAAATGGCACAGACCGCGACAGACACTTCCGCCAGCACCGTCTCCGGCGCCGGGGCCGCCAGCTCATTCTCGGGCGGCACGGGAACCGAGGCAGAGTTCGGCTCGCTCGGCGCGCTCTCCCCCACCTGGTGGGAGCCCGAGGACGGCAGTGAGCCCGAACCATGGCTCACGCCCGATCAAGCCTTCGAACGCTTCTTTGAATGGACAAGCGATCGCGGCATTGAGCTGTGGGATCACCAAGAAGAGGCCCTCATGGACCTGGCTGCCGGCGATCACGTCATCTTGGGCACACCGACCGGATCGGGTAAATCGCTCGTCGCGCTGGGCATGCTCTTTATGGGCATGGCACAGGGCAAGCGTTGCTATTACACAGCACCCATCAAGGCCCTGGTCAGCGAAAAGTTCTTCGATCTGGTACAGGTGCTCGGCCGCGACAACGTAGGTATGATTACCGGCGACACGCATATCAACACCAAGGCGCCCATCATCTGCTGCACGGCAGAGATCCTTGCCAACGACGCACTGCGCGAGGGCGAAGATGCCGACGTGGGCTGCGTGGCCATGGACGAGTTCCACTACTTTGCCGACCCCGACCGCGGTTGGGCCTGGCAGGTGCCGCTGCTCACCCTGCCCCACACGCAATTCATGCTCATGAGTGCCACGCTCGGCGATGTCACCGCAATCGCCGCCTCGCTCGAGGAACACACCGGCGCTGCCTGCGACTTGGTCGTCGATGCCCCGCGTCCTGTTCCGCTGAGCTACGACTATGTGACGACCTCCCTCGAGGGCACGGTCGAGCTCGCCATGCGCCGCGGCGAGGCCCCGCTCTATATCGTGCACTTTAGCCAGGATGCCGCCCTTGCGACGGCACAGTCGCTCGCCAATTTTGGCATCGCCAGCAAGGAACAGCGCGAGGCTATTAAGGAAGCCGCCAAAGGAACGAGCTTCTCCACGGCCTTCGGCAAGATTCTCAAACGTCTGCTTGGATGCGGCGTCGGCGTGCACCATGCTGGCATGCTGCCGCGCTATCGCCTACTGGTCGAGCGTCTGGCGCAGCAGGGCCTACTGCCCGTCATTTGCGGCACCGACACGCTCGGCGTCGGCATCAACGTGCCCATCCACACCGTGGTCCTCACCGCGCTCACCAAGTTCGACGGTTACAAGATGCGTCGCCTGCGCGCCCGTGAGTTCCATCAGATTGCCGGTCGCGCCGGCCGTTCGGGCTTCGATACCGAGGGCATGGTGATCGCCGAGGCGCCCGAGCACGAGATCGAAAATGCCAAACTCATGGCCAAGGCGGGCGACGACCCCAAGAAGCTCCGCAAGATTAAAAAGAAGAAGGCCCCCGAGGGCTTTGTCACCTGGAACAAGCAGACCTTTGAGCGCCTGATCGAGACGCAGCCCGAAACGCTCAAGCCGCGTCTGCGCATTACGCACTCCATGGTGATTAGCGTGGTCGAGCAGGGCGGTGACGCCCGTGCCCGCGTACACGACCTCATCGAGACAAGCCTGCAGACCCCCGAGGAAAAGGCAAAGCTCGAGGTTCGCGCCGACGAAATCTTCGCCACGCTCATCGATTCCGGCGTCGTCGTTCGCACCGAGGTGCCACCCGCGCCTGACGCCTCAGCTGACGCTGCACCAGACATCGACTATGCGCTGACGGTCGATCTGCCCGAGGACTTCGCGCTCGATCAGCCGCTCTCGCCGTTCCTGCTTGCCGCGCTGGAGCTGCTCGATCCCGAGAGCGAGACCTATACCATGGATCTGATCTCGATGGTCGAGGCAACGCTCGAGGATCCCAAGCAGGTGCTGCGCGCACAGGAGCGCGCCGCGCGCGACCGCGCGATGGCCGAAATGAAGGCCGACGGCGTCGAGTATGAGGAGCGCTTGGAGCGCATTCAGGACGTCACATACGAAAAGCCGCTCGAGGATTTGCTCGACGCCGCCTTTGACAAGTACTGCCAGGAAGTACCCTGGGCAAACGACTACCAGCTCTCTCCCAAGAGCGTCCTGCGCGATATGCTGGAAAGCGCGAGCGATTTTAAGGGCTACATTCAAAAGCTCGGCATCGCCCGCTCCGAAGGCATTTTGCTACGCTACCTGGCAGAGGCCTACCGTTCCCTTGATCGCACCGTACCCATCGAGAAGCGCGATGAGCGCTTGCGTGACATCATTTCGTGGCTCGGCTTTGTGGTGCGCTCGGTCGACTCGAGCCTGGTGGACGAGTGGGAGAACGCCGGCAACCCGGCGGCTCTCGATGCCGCGCCGCCCCAGGGCATCGACGAGGTCGTGGCGGACCGCCGCGGCTGCACGCTGTTGGTACGCAACGCGCTCTTCCGCCGCGTGACCCTTGCCGCCCGCGAGCACGTTCGCGACCTGGGCGAGCTCGACGATAACTGGGGCATGAGCGAGATCCGCTGGCAAAAGGCGCTCGACGCCTACCATGAGCAGCACGAGGAGATCCTCACCGACGGAGATGCCCGCAGCGCCGCGATGTTTTCCATCGACGAATCCGATGAGAAGACCGCACACGTGTGGCACGTGCACCAGATCTTTGCCGACGAGAATGGCGACCACGACTTTGGCATCATGGGCGATGTTGATCTGGACGCCACGCAAGACGGCGGCGAGGTCATCTTCAAAAACTACCGCGTCGGCTTTATCGAGGACCTGCTCGAGGACTAGCCGAACATACTGGAACGAAACGAAGCGGGGCCGCTGGCAACATCGCTAGCGGCCCCGCTTTTGCACTATACGTTATGCCTTACTCGGCATCCTCGACCTCATACGAATCCGCCTCGGCCGGCTCATCGTTTGTCTCTGACGCAGCCCCACGCGCCTCGTCAAACGCCGCCTTCATGGTCTTGTTGCCCCACGTGAGCTTGCGAATGGTAAGATCGTCGGCCTTCTTGTTGGCTAGGCGCAGATTGTTCTCGGAGGACAGCAACGCCTCCTTGGTTTTCTGCAGATGGCTAATCGTCTTGTCGATCTCATCGATTGCCGTTTGGAACTTGCGGCTCGCGATCTCGTAGTTGCGGCCGAAATCGTTCTTGAACTTCTCCATCTTGGCTTCGAAGTTCGTGACGTCGATATTCTGCTGTTTGTACTCCGCCAGCTCCTGCTTATAGCGCAACGAACCCATGGCAGCGTTGCGAAGGAGCGTGATCATGGGAATGAAAAACTGCGGACGGATCACGTACATCTTCTCGTAGCGATAGCTCACGTCGACTATCCCTGCGTTATAGAGCTCGCTCTCGGGCTCGAGCAGCGTGCAGAGCACCGCGTACTCACAGCCTTTCTGGCGACGATCGTGATCGAGTTTCTTAAAGAAGTCCTCGTTTTTATGCTTGGTCGCGGTCTCGTCGTTCTCGTTTTTCATCTCGAACATAATCGAAATGACCTCGTTACCGCTCGCGTCGCGCTCGCGGAAGATAAAGTCGCCCTTGGTACCCTCGGACGCATCGTTATCTTTCTCGAAGTACGCGTTGGGAAACGCCGTCATGCGCAGACGGTTGAACTCGGTCTCGCAGTGCTGCTCGAGCGACTCGCCCACCATCTTGGTGGACAGACGGACCTTCATGTCCTTAAGGCGCTCAATCTCTTCATCCTTGTAGCGAATCAGGTCATCGCTCGCGCGCTTGGCCTGCGCAAGCTCCAGCTCGTGTGCCGCCTTGGCTTGCTCCTCGCGAGAATCGCGCACCGCCAGCTCGCTCGTCAGCTTGGCACGTGCCTCATCGCGCTCTCGCTCCGCCGCGGCGACCGCCTCTGACAGGTTCATTTTTGCCATCAGTTCCTGCTCGCGCAACTGGGCACGCAGCCCCTCGGCCTCTTGCTCGGACTGAGCCTTTGCGGCGGAAAACTTCTCTTGCACCTTCGCGCGATAGTCAGTAAGCGCGCGCTCGGCCTCGCTGCGAGCGGCATCGAGCTCACGCTGCGACTCGGCCGCGGCTGCGGCGAGCGCCATCTCCTGGGCCTTGTCCGCCGCGGAGAGCTTTGCCTGCAATTCGGCAATCTGCGCATCGCGTGCGGCCAAATCGTTTTGAGCGGCATTGCGCGCCGCCGACTCGACAAGCTTGGCTTCGTCATCCTTGCGCCCCAGCTGCGCACGCAAATTGTCGATCTCGCGCTGAAGCTCGGCATTCTCCTTTTGAGCGTCGGCACGGGCCTCAACCGCCGCGCGCTGGCTTGCACTCTCGCGCTCTGCGGCAGCGCCCTCGAGCTTAGCGCGCAGCTCGGCAAGCTCAGCATCGCGCTTGGCAACCTCTTGCGCCAGTTTCTGATCCGCAGTGTTCTTCTGCTCGACAAGCTGGGCATTGCGCTGAGACTCTGCCTGTTGCAAGGCAGCCGTCGAACGCGAGCGCTCAAGCTCCAGCGCCTGCTCGCCCTCGCGTTGGACTGCCTTCACACGCTCATCCAGGTCGCGCGAAAACTCGGCATCGCGCACCTGCTTGACGATATCCGCATAGCCGGATGCATCGACCTTAAAAACTTCGCCGCAATGCGGGCACTTGATCTCGTTCATAGCAGCTCCTCGATGGACGCAAATATCAACCGGCTACACTCTACCGCGCCGCGCGGACAAAAAAGGCGCCGCCGCCATAATGGCAACGGCGCCAGAGCCACCACAAAGGTGCCTGTTCCCTTGTAGTGGTTTGGGTCTTTACAGGTCGCGGTAGTCGATCAGGCGAAGATCGGGTTGAGACTCGAGCCAAGCGCGCAGCTCAGGATCGGTCAACGCATCGACTTCCTTGGCACGATCGACCGTAAGCGAGCTGTTCTCAAGGATAAAACGATCGAGATAGCCCGGGTGACACACAAAGACGACCGTCTCGCCGTCGGACATCTCGCGAACTGTCTGCATGATTGCCTCTTTGGGCTCGTAGCCCGGTTCCATCGAGCGCATCACCATGCGCAGGTCGGTATCTCCGCAACGCACCACCGCCGTCGGGTCGAAGCTTGCCTTTTGCTCCTTAAGGCCCAGCTCCTGAGCAACCGTCGAGATCGCTCGGTTAAGATTTTTGCTCATGACGGCATGGGCCTCAAAGTAATCGGGCTCGCGGCCCACAATCTCGACAAGGCGGTCGTGCTGCGCACGAATCTCGATGCAGGCCTCGTCGAAGTCTATCAGCTCCTCGCCGCGCTTAAAATGCTCGCGGAAGGTACGGCTGCTATGGAACTCGCCGTTCTCGTTGAGCATGCTCGGGATGAGCGCCGGGTCGGCACACGGCTTGCCCAGGCACACGTTGGTATGCTGGCCCACTGCAATATCGGCATCCGCCACGAGCGACCACCCACGCTCGGCCTCGGGCATATTTGGCATAAGGCCCGCTGAGCGCACCAAGCCCTCGTTGACGCTACGGGCGATCCCCAAGTCAACGGCGTACGAATAACCAAGATCATCGGCACGAATAAGCAATTGCTTCACAACGACTCCAATCTATGGAAACGGGCACTTGGAGTGTAGCCAAGTGCCCCAGGTAATTATCCTACCTAAACAGATGTCTTAAGCCTTAGCGGCATCAACATCTTCCTCGAGCTGATCCTTGCTAAAGCCAAAGAGGTAGGCGATGGCAGCGGCGGCAACAAATGCAGCGCCCGATGCAACGCAACCCCAGACGAGATTAGCCGTTCCGCCGGCAACAAAGCCGGTGACGCCCAGAATATTGGTCGCGCCCAGAACATACGTTGTCACATTGGTGAGGGCTGCGATCAAACCGCCGATAGCACCGCCGGCAACCATGGCGCCCAGGCAGCGAGTGTACTTAAAGCCACAGCCATACAATGCGGGCTCCGTCACGCCGCCCACGATACCGGAGAGCGAGAAGCCGAGCATGGCGCCCTTCTCGTCGGTCTCCTTAAGGCGCAGGAAGGCACCGAAGGCCATGCCCCACGTAGCGAACTGAGAGATACCGGCCGCGACCATAACGCAGGAGTCGGAGCCCAGGGTGAGCAGCTGCACAATACCAAGGGCAAGCAGGACCTGGTGCATACCGGTCATAACCAGGAACTCCCAAAGTGCGGCAATGACGACGAGGGAGAGGATGGTGACGATGCCGCCGGCGTTACCGAGACCGAACATAAAGTTGCCGACCATGCTGCCCAGGATGGAGCCGATCGGAGCCAGCACGCACAACGAAACGGGGATCATAACGGCCATGGTGCCCACGGGTACAAACACCGTAGAGAGCATGTCGGGAACGACCTTCTTCATGAACTTCTCGACGACCATAAGCACCGGCATGGACAGAACCATGGGGAGCACGGTGGAGGAATAGTTGTTCAGCTGGGCCGGCAGCACGCCGTAGACCATGGTGGTCGTTACGCCCGAATCCGCCGCAGCGTTGACCAACGTCATGAACTCAGGAGCAATGAGCACACCGCCGAGCATCATGCCGAGTGGCTGGCTGCAGCCAAGCTGCTTCGCAGCAGCCCAACCCAAATAAACGGGAAGGAAATAATAGCCAGCGTTATAAATCCAGCTGTAGAAGAAGTTGTAGATGTCGGAGTCGGCAGACCAAATACCGAGCATGCCGTCACCGCAAACCACAGCGATGGTACGGAACATGGCAGCACCCATGATGATGGGGATCGTCATGACCATGGTCTTGGAGAGATAGTTGAGGATCTTGTTGCCCGCAGTCTTGAGCGTCAGCGGCTCCTTGGTGCCGCCATCGAGGTTCTCGTCAATGGAGCCTTCGCCCTTAACTCCCAGCGCAATGGCGGCGTCGTAGACCTTCGGTACGTTCTGACCGATGATGACCTGATACTGGCCGCCAGACCACTGGGCACCCAGAACACCCTTGATCTTCTTAACTTCATCGTCATTGGGGATGGACTGATCCTTAAGGTTCAGACGCAGACGGGTCATGCAGTGCGTCGCGTTCGTCACATTGGAGGCGCCGCCGACGGCAGCAAGCACGTCCTCGGCAATCTTCTTGTTATCGACAGCCATGTCGAATCCCTTCTCTTCCAACTAAAGGTCTGTGGGCCTTCACAGCATCAAGACGCACGATTCCGCTCGCGCCTGCGCAGCACGGGATATCCGTTGGCAAGAGATTTCATTGCATGTGATTCCCGGGTGGATCGACATGAAAAAAGCCCCGCGCACAACCGACAGAGACCCAATAATGGCCTCGGCAGAATCGGTAGTGCCTCTCGGAGCTGCGCCGTGAGTAACACCCAACACACGGCGAGTATATGCGGCAGATGCGTTCGCTGCGGCTCAGATTACCGATGAACGGTAGCAAACGGCCCGCAAACGGTCGCCATAACGGAAAGGGGGCGCCAGAGACCCCCTATCTATCCAGGCTGGTGGGAGCCACGCGATTCACGTGCATGATCAGATAGACGAGCTCTTCTTGGGCCAATGGCTCGCCAAAGGCCTCTTGAATCAGATCGTCGATACGATGAGCACAGCGCGATGCCGCCGGATACTGCTCCACGAGCACGTCGTAGAGACCTGAGTTCTCGGTATCAATCGGCTCTTTCTTTGCCACGCGGTCGAGCAGATAGCGCACATGGGTGGCAAAGCGAGTAAAGGCAAACGACGAGCGGTCGACCGTCACACCCAACTCTTCTTGAATAATTGCAACCGTCATGTCGAGCAGATGCTCCTCGTGCTGTTCGGCAAGCACGCGCCGCTCACTCGGCTTAATCGCCGCATTGATAATCGACATGGCAATGCCCGCGGCCTCACTCTGGGGCATGCGAATGGCAAAAGTTTTCTTAATGCCGCGAACGGCTAGCTCGCCCAATCGATACTCAATAGGATGCAGCTGCTCCAGATCGCGCTTGAGCGGCAACGACACCACCATATGTTCGCGGGCGCGCTTAATGGCAAACTGGATATGATCTGCCAGCGTAATGGGCAGATTAGGACTCAATTCGTACGAAAGTTGCCCAGTTGCGATATCGGCCAGCTGGGCGGAAAACTCCAGCACCTCGGGATCAACTTCGTCGATAAACGCCAGGTACTTGGAATCGATACCGTAAAAGGTGCGGGTGACGACATCCAAATCGACATCGTGCGGCATATCGCCAAAGCCGATACCGCGACCCAACGCGATGAGCTGGCGCCCCGCGCCGTCTTCGCAGATGGCAGCGTTGTGGTTAATGCGCTGGACAGCCCTCATGGAATCATCGCTCCTACTAAAACACGCCGTGCAGACCATCCACACGGCGCGTTCATTCTACCTGCACTTGCAGCTACAGTCCAAAGAAGCTCAAGATCTGGTCTCGGCTTACGGGCTTGTAGTCGTTGGCATCGAGACCGACATCGTAGCGAAAGATAGGGCGCTCGCGATCGCGGTTGCGCGCGTTGGTGCGGTCTCCCCTGCTGTGGATATGCCCGTGCAGCATGATGGCGCCACGCGCCTTGCCATTCCAACTGAGCATGGGGTAGTGGCTCATAACCAGACGATGGCCCTTGGCATAGCCGGGAGCAATCTCCAGGTAATCGCGCACGTCTTCCCAAATCTGCGGTGCGCCGGAATCTTCCCAGTCGCCGTCATGGTTGCCACGGATGAGTGTCACGTTCTGGCATTCGATGCGCTCGCGCAGGCGCACCGCCTCCGCCATGGGCAAGCGATACGTAAAGTCTCCCAGGATATAGAGGCGGTCGTCCGCCGCCACGCACTCATTGATGGCATCGACGACCTTACGGTTCATCTCCTCGACCGAATCAAACGGTCGATCCATGTCGTGCAGGATATTCGTGTCGCCCAGGTGCAGGTCGGCGGTAAACCACATCATCGTCTCTGTCCTCATTTCGCAACGTGTTCAGCTCGTGCTAAGTATACAGACGCAGCGATGCGGCGGTTATCCAAAGAGCCCGCCGAACAGTCCGCGGCGGCGCTTGTCCTGCTTGTTCGAAGCGTCACCCTGAGTTTTCTTGTCCTGCCGCTTCTTACGGTCCTGCTCCAGCTCATCATCGTCGAGCAGCATATCCCATTCAAACGGGTCATCCGTCAGATCAAACAGACCATCGTCGTCAAACATGGCCGCCTCCATTGCCGACTAGCGAGCATCCACCACATAAAGGCCAACGCGCACCTGATGCCACGGGCTGCGCTCGGGGGCAACCTGTTGCACGCGGGCCTCAAACACGTCCTCGTGGCCGTAATACATCATCAAGGACAGCGGGCCGACCTCGTTTCCCGGAACATAGCCGAGCTTGGTCTTGCCGTAGTAGATTGCAACCGCCTCGGGATCATGGGGGTTATCGCGCTCGGCACACAGTGACAGCTTATCGCCAACCTTAAGATCCCCCAGGACCAAGGCACCGTCGGCATACTGAAATCCTGCGATATGAAATGACAGAAGAACACGTGAAGGCTCGTACATGGCAACTCCTCTAACGGCCGGATAAACCAACGCTTAACCTCACTGAGAAGTTTACGGGCCCGTGCGGACACGAATTCACCCGCTCGCGCCTTTCACCCAGTTGCCGCAACGCTTGCGAGACAGAGCGCTTGCAGATAAGATAGGGGTACGGATGGCACCCGTGGCAGCGGGTCTTGCCGACTCCGATACACGTTTTCATCGTGAGAAGTGGCCGTCTTCGCTTACGCGGGGGCGGCTATTTCATTCGGCCGATAAACAGGCCGAGTTCGATAGCCGCGATTAACAACGCCAGTAACGAAATAACATCGCTTACGTTCATACCAATTCCCTTCTAAAGGGAGTTGGCCCATCCGTACCCCATAGCAGTAGTCTAACGTAAATGGCAGGTAATAGGAACACTTGTTCGTATTACATGCCATTTCCTAATGCACAAACATGCGCACAAATTTGTGCTTCCAGCTTGCGTAGGGCGCATACCGAAACGGCACGTCCAGCCACGTTGCCTTGTTCACGATGCTCTTCTTATGGCTAAACGTATCGAAGCTCTCGCGGCCATGGTACTGCCCCATGCCGCTCGCGCCCATGCCGCCAAAGCCCATATGGCTCGTAGCCAGATGCATGATCGTGTCGTTGACGCAGCCGCCGCCAAAGGGCACGTAGCGCACAAAGCGCTGCTGAACCGCGCGATCCTGACTAAAGATATACAGGGCCAGCGGCGTCGGACGATCCGTAATAAACGCTTCGGCCTCGTCTAGGCTCTCAAACGTCAGCACCGGCAAGATGGGGCCGAAAATCTCCTCCTGCATCACGGCGTCCTCAGGCGCCACGCCGTCTAGGATCGTCGGCTCAATTTTGAGCGACGACTCGCGCGCCGTTCCTCCCAGCACAACCTTATCGGGGTCGATCAGCCCGCGCACGCGCGCAAAATGCTTGGCGTTGACAATATGACCGTAGTCCTCGTTGTCGAGCGGATGCTCGCCAAACATGCGACGGACCTCCTCCTTGATGAGACCCAACAGCTCATCGTGCACGCGCACGTCGACCAGCAGGTAGTCGGGCGCCACGCAGGTCTGGCCCACGTTGAGCCATTTACCAAATGCGATACGCCGCGCCGCGACCTTCAGGTTTGCCGTCGCATCCACGACACAGGGGCTCTTTCCGCCCAGCTCAAGCGTCACGGGCGTAAGGTTTTTACTCGCGCGCTCCATGACGAGCTTGCCAACCGGAACACTACCGGTAAAGAAGATCTTGTCCCAGCACTCATCGAGCAGCGCTTGGTTTTCGGCGCGCCCGCCCTCGACAACCGTCACCAGGCGCGGATCAAATGCCTCTTCACAGATTTGCTTGAGCACCGCACTCGATGCCGGAGCATAGGCACTCGGCTTGATGACCACGGTATTGCCCGCGGCAAGAGCCCCGGCGAGTGGCTCGAGCGTCAGCAAAAACGGATAGTTCCAGGGCGCCATGATAAGCGTGACGCCATAGGGCACGGCTTGCGTTTTGCACACGCTCACGGCGTTAGCGAGGTCACACGGACGCAGGCGCGGACGACTCCATCGAGCCACATGAGCGATGTGATGACGAATCTCGGAAAGCGACGTGCCGATCTCGCACATATAGGCCTCGTCATGCGACTTTCCCAAATCGGTCTTGAGCGCATGGGCAATATCGGCCTCGTGGGCCCGCACCGCATCGCGCAGGCGCACCAGTGCGCGGCGGCGAGCATCGACATCAAACGTAGCGTGCGTCTTAAAGTAGGTGCGCTGATCGCCGACGATGCGCGCAATTTCCTCGGTGTTCATGGACCCTCCTAGTTCTCGTCCTCAAACATACCACCTGCAACAACTTCGTACATATGCTCGAGCTCCAGGCGGTCCATCAAAATCGGAACGGGGTACAGCGGATTGGCCTCGGCATCGGCATGTGCCGCCATTTGCGGAATATCGGAGCGGCGAATACCCGTCACATACTTGGGAATGTCCAAGGCGGCGTTCATTCGATCGACCCAATCGATAAAGGCCTCGGCCGCCAGGCTGTCCTGCGCGTTAACCGGCGCGATGCCGGCCATGCGGGCGAGATCGGCGAGCTTGGGAGCAGCAGCTTCGCCATAGGCGCGAAGCATATGCGGCAGGATAATGGCGTTAGCCAAGCCGTGCGGAATCCCGTAACGCCCGCCCAAGCTGTGTGCGATGGCATGAACGTATCCAACATAGGAGCGCGTAAAGGCAACACCCGCCTTATACGCCGCCGCAAGCATATTGCGACGTGCATGCATGTTGTCGCCATGCTCATAGGCCTCGAGCAAATTGTCGTGGATGAGCTGAACCGCCTGTCGCGCCATCTTGCGCGTATAGGGCGTGGTGCTTCGCCCGATAAAGGCCTCGACGGCATGCGTCAGGGCGTCCATCCCCGTCTGCCCCGTAATGGAGGCGGGCAGGCCGCGCGTAAACTCGGGGTCGCGCACCGCAAGGCGCGGGATAAGCACAAAGTCGTTAATGGGGTATTTATAGTGCGTCTCGTCATCGGTGATAACCGCCGCGAGCGTGACTTCGCTTCCCGTACCGGCGGTAGTGGGAACCGCAATAAGCAGCGGCAGGAGACGGTGGACGCGCAACAGGCCGCGCATCTTGTTGATGGGCTTGTTTGGCTGCGCGATACGTGCTCCCACGCCCTTGGCGCAGTCCATGGCCGAACCACCGCCAAAGCCGATAATGGCCTGGCAGGCGTTCTCTCGATACAGGGACGCCGCTTCCTCCACATTTGAGACCGTGGGATTCGCTGATGTTTTGGCATAGACCGCAACGCCAATTCCCTTGGACGCGAGCGCGCACTCGAGTGGTGCCGTAAGCCCCAGACGGGCAATGCCGGGATCCGTCACGATAAGAACCCGCTGTATCGAACGCTTTTGAAGCACTGTGGGCACATCCTCAGCGTGCTCCAGAATGCGCGGCTCGGTATAGGGCAGGATCGGCAATGCAATGCGAAAAACCGTCTGATATGTTCGGCACCAGGCACGACGGGCTAGATGCATAAAGGAAACTCCTTCATTTGTTGATAGGTCAACATTTGCTCGCCCGATTGTACTCAGCAAAGATCGCAGACGGCCTCCCAATCGTTAATCAATCAACATCTTCATATCTCGAAATTGTTTTATTAAAAATCATTCCTAATAGGCTTCACATTTGGTTGCATTTATGGATAATAGAACTCGTCAAGACGCACGTCCGGAGAGGGCCCTTACGGGACCGGACGAGCGCACAATCGCCATCGATCGAAAGGATCGAATCATGAAGTTTGTTTGCCCCGTTTGCGGTTATGTGGAAGAGTTCGACGGCGACCAGCTGCCCGAGGACTTCAAGTGCCCCCAGTGCGGCGTTCCCGGTTCTCGATTCCTGAAGCAGGAGGAGGGTCAGCTCGAGTGGGCTGCCGAGCACGTCGTGGGTGTCGCCAAGATGGAGGGCGTCTCCGAGGACATCGTTGCCGACCTGCGCGCCAACTTTGAGGGCGAGTGCTCCGAGGTCGGTATGTACCTGGCCATGGCTCGCGTCGCTCATCGCGAGGGCTACCCCGAGATCGGCCTGTACTGGGAGAAGGCTGCTCACGAGGAGGCCGAGCACGCCGCAAAGTTCGCTGAGCTCCTGGGCGAGGTCGTGACCGACTCCACCAAGAAGAACCTCGAGATGCGCGTTGAGGCCGAGAACGGCGCCACCGCCGGCAAGACCGATCTTGCCAAGCGCGCCAAGGCCGCTGGCCTCGATGCCATCCACGACACCGTGCACGAGATGGCTCGCGACGAGGCCCGCCACGGCAAGGCTTTCGCCGGCCTGCTCAAGCGCTACTTTGGCTAAGCCAACCGCCTGAGAGACAATCTTTAGCTCGATAAGGCCCGGACCGCATGGTTCGGGCCTTTTTCGTGCCTCACGAACTTGTTAACTCCCTGAAATAGGACCACCTTAGGCATCGGATTCTCGTCAAAAAATAAGTGAGTAGACTTTTTGGAACTTGCCGAGCAGGCCATCCATATTGCTTTATAAAGTCGCAGGTAAATGACTTGTTGCAAAAACGGCCTGGTCGCCATCAAGCCAAAAGTCTACTCACTTAGTTTCGCAGCCGTCCACGATCGAGCTATTTTGTGTCTAACGGGCATCTTTTCGTCGATTACTCCCAATTTTGTCCAGTCAACGAATAGTTCAGACCGGAGTAATGTCTCAGCCCTTTGCTCATCTGAGCTTTTATCACGATATTCAGCATCGAGCATCCTGCATACGGCCTTAACGATCGCGCGGAATCTATCCTCATCGGATATCTGTCTGTGTGTCAGGAGAAGTACATCGTAGCCCATGGCCTGAAGGGCTGTCATGCGGTCAGCGTCACGCAAGCCATCCCCTGCGCGTCCGTGCGAGGCCTTTCCCTGACATTCAATGGCCACCTGTCGCTTGCCGTCCGGCGAAGAGAGAAGTAGGTCGATATATACACGGGACTTTCCCACAATCGCTCGAGCACTTGTGCTTAGCGTCACTTCGACATTGAGCTCTATGCCGCAAAACCCTTCGCCTCCCAGGGCTCGCGGCAGTCCAAGCAACAAATACGCCTCGACCTCAAAAGGCGACGCGGCACCCAATGGAACGAGTTGCGATACCGCCATAAATCTATTGCCGTAACGCATCCCGCAAACATCTGAACAAAAACGGTCAAGGTCTCTGCCCAAAACCAAAGCGTCTCGACGCCATAAACTTGAAGTGATGCCGTCCTCGGACGGGCAGCGCACCCAACCGAACGTTGTCGAAATCGCGCCCGAATCAATTGCACGCGAAAGCTCCGCCTCAAGCGCCACCGGCAGAGCACACACCGCAAACAAGCCACACATCTCCGCCAACACAAAAAGAAGCTGGAGATCCGTCAGATGTCGCGACATGATGAATGCCGTCAGCAGAGGAGACGTGATCAAAAATCCATGCTCCGTTTCCAGCACGGATTCCCTGGGGAGCTCGCCAAGGAACAGCCGCTGCCTAATGCTGGCCGGGCAAGTCCGCTTGTTTCTCGTCCGAACCAATGTATACAACGGAAAGCCAAGCACAACCGCAGCCGTCGGGTTACG
Source organism: Collinsella sp. (assembly GCA_048181065.1). Lineage (GTDB taxonomy): Bacteria > Actinomycetota > Coriobacteriia > Coriobacteriales > Coriobacteriaceae > Collinsella. Next base: position 4,302 of record DBEYTJ010000069.1, on the reverse strand, counting down.
GGCAAGGTCATATCGCTGCCGGTCTTCTTCCGGCCGCGGAAGCGGCGGACACAACGCGCGGACTTGAGGGGGCAAACGCCAGTACCTAAAAGCCGATATGTCACAAAGTAGATCTTTCATAGACACAGGAAAACACGAATTTCAACCCAGTCAGTCACGCATTGGCGCGAACGCACCAAAAATGGCACCGAACGGACTGTCAAGTTTTCAACAGCCCTCCCCAACTGACCAAAAGCTTGCCGAAAGCTGGACGAAGCCCTGTTGAAAACCCTATTTTTTTCTTATGCAGAAACTTTGCGCGGCAAGTGAGTAGACTTTTTTGAGCATCCCGAGCAGGCCGGTCATCCTGCTTTTCAAAACCGCAGGTAGATAGCTTGTTACAAAACCGCCTGATCGCCAAAGTGCCAAAAGTCTACTCACTTAGATTGCAGAGTTCCCCAATGAGCTGCAATTCCAAGGTATTTAGCACTTTTGGACTCAAATCGTCATACTGGACAAGAATTTGACTTGAGTTTTCGGGGGCAGATGCGCCATCGGCGCACCAATAACACTCACTGATATCGACAAAAGGGATACTCGAGCGCGTGAGGGCCTGCGCAAAAGAGCTTCCGTCCGTTCCGCGCTCCGCAACCACGGTGCAGTAAAGGCCCGCGTCTGCATGTTCGATCGAGACCTCCCCCGCCGGAAACGCCTTCCGCACAAGCGCCGCCAGACAATCGCGCGCCTCGCGAGCGCGCACGCGCACGCGGTTCACATGTCGCTCGTAATCACCCGATTCCAGCAAGCGAGCCAAAGCGACCTGGTCAACAGAGCTCACCGACGAGGCGTAAAAACCAAGGTTGCACCTAAACCGCTCCATCAGCTCATCGGGCAGGACCATATACGCCAAACGCAGGGCCGACGACAAACTTTTTGAAAACGTGTTGGTGTAGATAACCGACTGGGCGGCATCGATTGATGCGAGCGCGGGAATCGGCTTGCCGGCAAGGCGAAACTCACAATCAAAGTCATCCTCGATGAGATACCGGCCTGGTCGCTCGGCGGCCCAGCTGAGCAGCGCGTAGCGACGCGCAATGCTCGTCACAAGGCCGGTCGGATACTGATGGGATGGCATCAGGTGAAGGACATCGGCCCCAGTTTTCTGCAGAGCGCTCAGGTCCACGCCGTCATCATCCAACGGAATATGTCGAACTTCGCAGCCCATAGCCTGATAGATGCGCGTCAGACGCAAATAGCCCGGGTCCTCAACGGCGTACACCTTGTCCGCGCCAAGCAACTGAACCAACATGGTATCGAGCAGCTGGGCGCCCGCACCGATAACGATGTTGTCGGGATCGACATTCATGCCCCTCGTCCCACGCAGATGGTGAGCGATAGCGCGTCGTAGCCGCGCGGTGCCCTGTGCCGGCGCGGTCGAAAAGATTTCGCGTTCGTCTTCGGATGCCAGCGTCGCCCGCAGCGCGCTTTGCCAAAGCCGTGCCGCCTCCAAAGCAGAAGGAGAGAGCGCATCGAATCGCTCGACCCGTCCGTTGACATCATGCGCGCTGGGACCCACAGAAACGGCATCTCGGTCGATACCCTCCGCAGCTAAAGCCAAAACCGGTGCATCCGGAAGCTCGCAAGCGTAGTAGCCACGACGTGGTATTGAGCAAATATAGCCCTCAGCGAGTAACTGGCTATATGCATTCTCGATGGTAATAACACTGATTCCCAGATGACTGGCAAAGGCGCGCTTAGACGGCAAATGCTCCCCCGCCACAATGCGTCCAGCTACGATATCATCTCGAATTTGCTGGTAAACATACTCATAGAGCGGTGCTTCGCCGCGTTTTTCCAAATTGTAGTCAAGCATGAGCCTATCACCTGACCTTATTAAGTCATTCAATCTGGTATTAGTCTGACCTTGTAATTATCTCGAAAACTGAGTATTTTGTCATACCCAGCTCCCCGATAGGATGTTCCGTCAAGCAATGCACATGCCAACCAAGGGAGCAACCATGGCAGAACAGAACAGCAAGGCCGACCGCGTCAAACTCAATCGCGAGCTCGCGCAGATGCTCAAGGGCGGCGTCATCATGGACGTTACCACGCCCGAGCAGGCACGCATCGCCGAGGAGGCAGGCGCCTGCGCCGTCATGGCACTCGAGCGCATCCCGGCCGACATCCGCGCCGCAGGCGGCGTCTCGCGCATGAGCGACCCCAAGATGATCAAGGGCATCCAAGAGGCCGTCTCCATCCCCGTCATGGCCAAGTGCCGCATCGGTCACATTGTCGAGGCGCAGGTCCTGCAGGCCATCGAGATCGATTACATCGACGAGTCCGAGGTTCTCTCCCCCGCCGATGACGTCTATCACATCGACAAGACCCAGTTTGACGTGCCGTTTGTCTGCGGCGCCCGCGATCTGGGCGAGGCGTTGCGCCGTGTTGCCGAGGGCGCCACTATGATTCGCACCAAGGGTGAGCCGGGCACGGGCGACGTGGTCCAGGCCGTGCGCCACATGCGCAAGATCCAAAAGCAGATCCGCGACGTTGTTGCCCTGCGCGACGACGAACTCTTTGAGGCAGCCAAGCAGCTGCAGGTTCCGGTCGAGCTGGTACGCGATGTCCACGCCACGGGCAAGCTCCCCGTCGTGAACTTTGCTGCTGGCGGTGTGGCAACCCCTGCCGACGCCGCGCTGATGATGCAGCTGGGTGCCGAGGGCGTCTTTGTGGGCTCGGGCATCTTTAAGAGCGGCGACCCGGCCAAGCGCGCCGCCGCCATCGTCAAGGCCGTGGCCAACTTCACCGATGCCAAGCTCATCGCCGAGCTTTCGGAGGACCTGGGCGAGGCCATGGTGGGCATCAACGCCGATGAGATCGAGATTATCATGGAGGAGCGCGGACGCTAGTCCGGCAGAAAGGATCGCACATGAGCGATTATGCAGACCAAACGGTCGCCGTGCTGGCGGTCCAAGGCGCTTTTGCCGAGCACGAGGCAAGACTATTCGAGCTTGGCGCACACTGTATTGAGCTGAGGCAGGCGGCTGATTTGAAGCAGGACTTTGACCGTCTGGTACTTCCCGGCGGCGAGTCTACCGTTCAAGGGAAGCTGCTTGATGAGTTGGACATGCTCGAGGAGCTTCGTGCCCGTATCGCTGAAGGTATGCCCGTCCTGGGCACCTGCGCCGGCCTGATTCTACTGGCTCACGACCTTGCCGCCCATGACGATAAGGGCACGCCGCGTCTGGAAACCATGGATGTACTTGTCGAGCGCAACGCCTACGGCAGGCAGCTCGGCAGCTTTCGAACCAAGGGGCAGGTAGCCGGCATCGACGGTGAAGTGCCGCTGACGTTTATCCGCGCGCCCCGCATCGTCGAGGTCCACGGCGACGCCAAGGCCTTAGCGAAAGTCGACGGTCGTATTGTCGCCGCCCGTCAGGGCAACCAGCTCGGCGTAACCTTCCACCCCGAACTCGACGAAGACACCCGCCTCCACGAACTGTTCCTACAAATGTAGGCATCGAAATCAACAAACGAAACGAGAGTGGATAATCTCCCACCTTGAGCATGAATATGGGCTCATACCGGGAGATTATCCACTCTCATGCTACGTAGTCGTTGGGGACGTTCTTAAATGACCAGTCAAACAAGAACGTCCCCAACGACTATCTTTTAGCAGGTCTGGATCATGGCAATGTCGATGTTTTGGCACCGACAGCGAGCGCCCACCAGAGCGAACAAATTGGCATGAAAAGAGGACGGCATAGACCTTCTGGTCATGCCGTCCTCTTTGAATGACAAGTTGTCGCTCTGGTGGGCGCGCAGCGTCAACTAGTTACGCGGTTTGGTAAAACCGCGTAACCCAACTAGAAGCGGTTGCCGCGGAAGCCGCCGCCGTTGCGGCCGCCACGATCGCCACCGCGACCGCCGCGGTCGTTACCACGGTTGCCGCCAAAGCCGCCACGGTTGCCACCGCGATCGCCATAGCCACCACGGTTGCCGCCAAAGCCGCCGCGACCGCCACGGTCGCCGCCACGGTCACCAAAGCCGCCACGGCCGCCACGATCGCCACCGCGACCGCCGCGGTCGCCACCACGACCACCACGATCGCCAAAGCCGCCGCGACCGCCACGGTCGCCGCCACGACCACCACGGTCGTCACGGCCGCCGCGAGGACCGCGATCCTCGTCCAGGCCCATGGCGACGAGCGGAGCGATAACCTTATCGAGAGCGGCCATCAGCTCGGTGGCCTCCTCGTAAGAAAGCTCGGGCAGGAGCTTCTCCTTCTTGTTGGCAAGCTCGACCAGGCCCTCAGCGGCATCC
>DBEYTJ010000068.1:0-3920 GCA_048181065.1 Collinsella sp. | reverse complement strand
GCTAGCCGCCAAGGAGCAGGGAGACGAGAGCGGCGCACCTGCCAGATGGGGCGAGGGATTGGTGTGGTCTGAGCTCCATCGCAGCACGCCTTATCCATATCCCACCGATTAAGCTTTACACACTTTTCTGCCTATATGCCTACAACTCCCCATAAAGCAGGTCGGTCGAAACAAGGGCTCGTCGCCACCCTGCCTACCGAGCTTGCAAAAATGGAAGCACTTTTTTATAACCTGCCCATAGCGTTAACACGCCCCACGGGAAACAAAAAAAGGATTGCACAGTGTGCAATCCTTTTTGAATACGTATGGAGGCGACGCCCGGATTCGAACCGGGGGTGAAGGCTTTGCAGGCCTCTGCCTTACCACTTGGCCACTTCGCCGAAAAAGGACCGCTTGAGACGGTCCGGAAATGCAATGGAGCGGACAACGGGGCTCGAACCCGCGACCCCAACCTTGGCAAGGTTGTGCTCTACCAACTGAGCCATGTCCGCTTGCGGCTTATTAATTTACGCGAGTTGTCCTAAAGACGCAAGTACTTTTTTCAAAAAAGTTGCGCGAAGCAAGTTCATGCAGGTAAATAATGCCAAGCCAAGACCCTAAGCGCACGATTCCAATGCCGAGCTAAACAACTTCACCATCCGAACGCGCGTGCCGGCGCCATCTGTACGACGGGCAACTTCCACATTATCGACGAGCATACGCATAAGCTTGATACCGCGTCCGCGTTCCTCGGATGTTACCGGTTCGCTCGCCCCATCGATAGAATAGCCAGCGCCCCGATCAAGCACCTCGAGCACAACACGGTCCCCATAGGCCTGAACCGTCAGGATGCAGCCAACACCGCCCGCATGGTCATATGCGTTACCCAATGCCTCCCCCAACGCCAATGCGACGTCATAGCGCTCATCACGCCTCAGGGGAAGCGATTCGAGGAGCTCGGCCACACGGTGCCGATAATACGGGAGATTCTCGATGCCTCGCTGCACTTCGACGCTCTTGCTCCATCGCGGCAACTCCCCCACCGGAATGGCGGGAATCGACTCCCGCGCCGGGCCCGCGACATGCAGGATGTCGACAAGTCGGGCAATTTCCAAAAAGCGAACGACCCCATCGGAGGCGTTAACGAGCGAAAGCAGTCCCTCATGCCTCATAAGCTCTCTAGCACGTGTAAGCAAAAACGCCAAACCCGTCGAGTCGATAAAGCCCACGGCCTGGCAATTGATGACAACACGACGCACGCCCCGGTCGATCAAATTATCCAACCGTCGGCGCAGTGCGGGCACCGAGGCGATGTCGATATCGCCCGGTGGCGTCAAAACCGCTATGTCATTCCACTCATTCATACGACCATGGTTCCCCAAAAGAGCTCGCTCGATGCACACGTATCTGCAACCGCGCAGATTTCGCCCGTCAGGCGTCGTGACCTACGATCGACCCCGTAAAAACTCAAGGGAAACCAGCGCGATGTCATCGTTCAGCGCCGACTCGGTAAAGCGGTCAAGCTCGCCCAAGACCTTGCCGCAGATTCCCGATACGCCCTCACCCGAGACAGAGAGCAAAAGGTCACGAAGGCGCTGCTCGCCAAAAAAAGCACCCGAGCGATCACGTGCTTCGATTGTTCCATCGGTATACATAAATAGCATGTCACCAGGAGCGAACGTAAACACGCCCGTCTCGTAGACCATGCTCTCAAAGGCACCGATCACGCCCGATTGGCACCCAAGGAGCTCCACTTCTCCGCCTCGGGCTTCACCGCCACCAAGCGGCGTCGACGACGGCCTAATGACCATAGTGGGAGGATGTCCCGCCGAGCAATAGGTAGCGCGGCCCGCCTTAAGATCGATCTTGGCGATAAACGCCGTCACAAACGTCTCGACCCTCGAAAAGCCCATGAGCATGCTATTGAGCGAGCGTGCCATACGGGCAGGCCCCGCACCCTCCCAGGCATAGGCCGTCAGCGCCGTCTTGACGAGTGCGGACATGGATGCCGCCTCGATGCCCTTGCCGGACACATCGCCCAGGATCATGACGGCGCAGTCGTCGGGAAGACGGATGAGCGTATAGAAGTCACCGCCGACCAACGCAGAATTCGTTGCCGATAGGTATACCGAATCGGTTGCAATGCCCGGAACGTCACCAAGCGAATTTCTCATGCCAATCTGAAGCGTCTGAGCGATATGACGCTCTTCGCGCTTTTGAGATTCGCCCTCATAGATCAGCTCAAAGTCATGCGCCAGATGCACCAGGTAGTCGTATTCAAGGTCGTCAATTGGTTCTTGGCTGCCATCGCGGAGTAGCAAAGCGCGCCTCGTCGGCCCCTTGGCGATATCAGCGGGAACAATCGCATCGTTGCTTCGTTTGCCATCCGCTTCCGAGTGGTAGCGCCCCGCTTCGATGCCGGAGTCGACATAAAGCCCCTGACACGGTAGGCCGTGGGCCCTCAACCATGAACCCATAGACGTGGATTCGTCCACACGTGTAAGGCGCACGTGCTTGAGGTCGTCAGCGCTCGTCCCGCCCAACACCGATGTCTCAAACCCGTCGGGGGCTGCCCCCAGGCGCGCTGCTGGCGCCGTGACAGAAAAGAAGAGTGACTCCGGATCGTCCGGCAGCGCCACACGACTGCCGCCCTCAAAATCGATGACATAGGTTTCGAGGCCCGCATCATACTCCACGGGGCAGAAATGACAATTGAGCACCGTGCAGATTTCCGTCGACACCGCTCGCGAGGCGGCAACGGGATCATCGAGATAGGTAAACAGTTCGTCGCGCAGCAAATTGAGCGAGCGGCCGAGCTCCGCCGTGCGGCGCGAACGTAAGCTCGACGCCATGCCGACCAGCTGAATAGACAGGTAATCGCAGATGACCTCGAGCACGTTCACGTCATAGGCAAGTGGCGCCTGGGGGCGTTTCCAGCCAACTTCCAACACGCCAAGGACCTGCGTGCCGTAAAACACGGGAAGACAGATCTCGCTGCGATACGGGGGCATATCCTGCACGCGCAGCAAGTGCTTGGAACGATTGTCCAAATCCATGAACATACCCGAAGCAACCCGGTCGCCCTCAAGGTCCTGCTGAATCGACAGGCGACAGGCACGCGACTCGCGAAGCACGTAGGTCGGAATGCCCGCGCCGTACGGCATAAACTCGGGCAGATAGCTATCCTCAAGCTCCCTAGAAACACCGCGGAGCTTAAAGCCGCCGCTCTCGGAAAAATAGATAGCCGCACCGGAGGCATCGAGCGTTCCAACGAGCTGATTCAAAACGGTATCGAGCAAGCTGGGGAGCTCATCGGAGCCCACGGTACTCATAATGACCGAAAGGGTACCCGAAAGGCGTTTATTCGCCACCCTAAGCTCCGATAGCGCACGTTTGAGCTGACGATCATGGGAATACTGCTCTTCGATGCTGTGAAGCGCCACCAGGACACGCGGTGCACGACGTCCAAAGATACGCGGAGGCGTAACGGAACCCGCGCGAACCAAGACGGGAATAAAAGATCCGTCGCTCAGCTTGAGCATCAGCTCGCTCTCGGAGCCATCGGTCTCAAACGGCAGACGATGTTCGGTCGCGCGCTCAAAGGCAGACGAGTACAGAACGTCTTTGACATCACCGCCGATGACGTCAGCGCGATCCTCGCACATCAGGTCGAGCAAACGGTTATTCACATGCAGAATGGTTCCGTCGAGCTCACAGATGATGACAGCATCGCTCGTGATCTCGACCAGTTGGGCAACGTCTGCCCACTCGTTGCGCTCAAGCGTTTCCATCGTGGACCTCACCGTCTATCGGTAACAAAAAAGCCTCCGAAGAGGCTTCTCAAATGCGATGGTGTCGGAGGCGGGACTTGAACCCGCATGACCAAAAAGCGGTCACTAGCACCTCAAGCTAGCGCGTCTGCCAATTCCGCCACTCCGACA
>DBEYTJ010000067.1:0-6230 GCA_048181065.1 Collinsella sp. | reverse complement strand
GACGCCATCGCCGTGGGCCCGACGCTCTCCGATGTCCACACCCCGGACGAGAGCATGGAGCTCGCTTCTGCCGAGCGCTTCTACGAGCTGCTCATCGACGTCCTCAAGCGCCTCGCTGCGTAAAGGTTGCGCTAGCAGCAGCCCGAGCCACGTGCTAGCGGATTGTAGATGACATTATGAGAGGGGGCACCCGAGCTTTTGCGATGGGTGCCCCTCTCTTCTTTTAAGAAATGGGAAATTGCGGCCACCTAGCCCATATCCGCCTTGATGAGGTCGAGGGTGCGCTGGCAGTTTTCGCGGACGGGGCCGAGCATATGTTCGCGCAGGTCCGCCATGCCGGGCAGGTCGGCGTATTCGTCCATGACCTCTTCCATGCAAACGGGCACCTCGTAGGCGAGGTCCGTCATGGTCGCAAAGCAAAACTTCTCAGATAGCCCGGCATCGGTGAGTGCCGCCTCCAGTGCGGGGTCGTCCATACCGTGGTATCGGTGGATGGCGCCTGGACCGATGCGCCCCACACGATTTTCGCCGCCAACGCTCATGGCAAGGCGCGCCCGGCGGCGCATGCGCTCGTACGCCAAGCCCGAAGCGACATCGTACATTCGAGCCATCATGGCTGCGCCGTCGTTTCCAAGGAGCAGGGAATAGTTTTTCGCATGCGCATCCGGTGCGCCGATAATGGCGTTGAAGAACAGTATCTGCGTAAACAGATACAGGTTAAGTTGATGGTGGCTCGTATTTACGAGGAGCTCTTGAATATCGCGGGTGGTCGGGCCGCCGTCTGCCGTGTACTTTTGGGCGGGCATCACCCCAAGTGCCTGACAGAGGTCTTCTTGATGTAGGCGCCTGATCGTTCCGTCTTCGACTTTCACGCGGTCATAGCGCTCAACAATGAGGGCGGGTTCGTCCTCAAACATACGATATTCGACGTTTGCCGTTGCGATACCGGCGCGCTGGGCGCTTTTCATGCAGACAAACTCATTCAGAGCCTCGAGTTTAAATCCGATAACGCCATTTTTGAAAATATGCGTCGTGGGCGAGGAGCCCATGCATTCGCACCAGCGGCCGTTTATGAACGCGAGCGCGAACTTGCCCTGATTGCCTCCGAGTGACCAACTTTCATCTAGACCCATCCACGATGCATCGCGGTTATCTCTGATCGACTTGAGACGGAGAGCAATTTCGTGGTCGTCTATAGGGCGATATTCGCCAGCGCGATGCAGGACGGCGTCGGCCTCTTCTTCGGCACAAAACTGCACTCCGCCCGGACAGTCGAGTCCGATATGGCTGAGCAACGCAACGGGATTGTTGGGCCTAACGTCGAATTCGGTGGCAATCGCTTTTCGTTGGTCCTCGCTGTCGGGTAGGAGGCCAAACAGGTACGGATTCATGACCTGTTGTCCGTATGTGCGATTCGATACGGGTATGTTGGTCGATAGGGCTGGCCCGTCATAGCCATGATCGTAGGTAAAGCTGATAAGACCGTTCTCATCTTGCGTGAGCGTTCCCGCAGGTACGCCGCAAATAATGGTCCGAAGTGATGTTCTGGCCATTGGCTATTTCCCTTCGGGCTTGGTTTGGTTAGATACGTTTGCGGCAATCGAGACTCCGAGATTGGACATGGCGAAATCGGCGAAGACCTCGTCGTAGAGTGCGGATGTAAAGGGGGCATCTGCAAGAGCCGGAATGGGGGTACTACGACGGTTGCGATGATGAGGACGTTGAGTGTGATGGCGCCTGGGGATGCTGCGAGGCAGCGGATTGGCATGCGGGGCGTCGACTGGTCGCTCGTTTTTCGCTTCGCCGATATCCCCTTGAGCGGCGAGTGCCAGTCCAAGAGCATTGAAAATCGTCAGCAACTTGTCGAGCCGAATGCCGGTGGCGTCTCCTAGCTCGAGCGATGCGAGCAGACGCTCCGAAACACCGGCTTTTTTAGCGAGGGCGGCACGGGTGATCCCCTGCGCCTCGCGCGCCTGACGCACGTAGATGCCGGCTTGGCGCGGCGTGGTGATGGGAAGGGTATCCATGGCAATCTCCTAACGTGCAGACTTTTGCATCCTAGTATGACATGCAAAAGTCTGCATGAAAAGGCCTCATGCAAAACTCTGCATGAGACCTTGCCCGGACGTTTAGTTTTGAAGGGTGTTTTACAGCGCCAAAAAACCCAAGTGTTCCAGCAGAATCTTGAGGCCGATAAGGATGAGCACGACGCCACCCACGATGGTGGCGGGTTTTTCGTAGCGCGCGCCAAAGGTGTGGCCGATCGCTACGCCGGCGACGGAGAAGATAAACGTTGTGACGCCGATAAGCGATACAGCGGGCACGATGTTAACCGAGAGCGCGGCAAATGAGATGCCCACGGCTAGGGCGTCGATTGAGGTGGCGATGGCGAGGATCAGGTACTCGCCCAGGTCAATCTTTTCGGCATCCTTGCCGTCGCCTTCGTTCTCGTCCTCGGTAAAGGCCTCCCACAGCATTTTGCCGCCGATAAAGGCCAAAAGGATAAAGGCGATCCAGTGGTCGATGGGGCCGATGATGCCCATGAATTGACTGCCAAGCGCCCATCCGATCACGGGCATGCCTGCCTGGAAGCCGCCAAAGAACAGGCTGAGCACTACGGCGACCTTAAGGTCGATCTTTTTCATGCCGAGACCCTTGCAGATGGAAACGGCAAAGGCGTCCATCGAAAGGCCAACGGCGAGCAACACGAGCTCTGCGAGTCCCATAGTCTGGCTCCCTCTCTGCGGGCGAGCCCGATTACGCGACTACTCCCTCATTTATGCGAATCCCGATGCTACCACATGAACAGCTGATTTGGGTTGGGCTCTCAGCTGTGTTCGCTCATTCTGTAAGCATCGGATTTCGCAAGCGCCGCGGGGACAAACCGTGAGAAACTATTTAGCGTTTATGGAGCGTATACGATGGGAGCGATGCCTTGGATAAGAACGAGCTGCAAAAGCGTATGGAACAGGCCATCCGCCTGACGGCACCTGGTCAGCCGATCCGCACCGCCCTCGACATGATCATCGCCGGTCACCTGGGCGCCCTTATCTGCGTCGGCGACACCGAAAACGTGCTCGCTGCCGGTAACGACGGCTTCCCGCTCAATATTTCGTTCACCTCGAACCGCCTGTTCGAGCTTTCCAAGATGGACGGCGCTATCGTTATCGATGGCGACCTCACCCAGATCCTGCGCGCCAACTTCCACCTCAATCCCGATCCCTCGCTCGCCACGAGTGAGACGGGCATGCGTCACCGCACCGCCGCTCGCATGTCGGTGCTCACCGATGCCATCGTGATCTCGGTCTCGGCCCGTCGTGCCGTCGTCAACGTGTACGTTCACGGCAAGAGCTACGAGATCCAGCCCGTCACCACCATCATGAGCTCGGTCAACCAGCTCGTCGCCACGCTCCAGACTACCCGTCAGTCGCTCGATCGCTCCCTGCTGCGCCTGACGGCCCTCGAGCTCGACGACTACGTTACGCTCGCCGACATTACCGGTATTTTCTCGAGCTTCGAGATCATGCAGCAGGCAAAGACTGAGCTTAAGGATTGCATCGTCAAGCTGGGCAACCAGGGCAAGCTCGTGCAGATGCAGCTCGAGCAGCTCGCCGGTTCCAGCATGGATACCGAATACGACCTGATGATCCGCGACTACGCGAGTGACTCCTCCGAGGCCAATGCCGAGAAGATCCGCGCCGAGCTCGCTCGCATGACGCCTAAGGACCTGTCCGACCCGCAACACGTGGCGGCGGTTCTGGGTTACGACGACCTGGACGAGGACTCCGTCATGACGCCGCTGGGCCTGCGCACGCTTTCGCGCGTGTCCGTCGTGCGCGACGGCGTGGCCGAGAAGATCGTCGACGAGTATGGCTCGCTGCAGGAGCTCATGGACGACATCAGCGAGGATCCGGAGCGCCTGGGCGACTTTGGCGTCAACAACCCTGCCATTCTTGCGGACTCCCTGTACCGCATGAAGGGCACCAAACAGGGGAACGCATAATGGCGCCCGTATGCGCCGTGGTCGTTGCCGGCGGCAGCGGTCAGCGCTTTGGAAATCCCGGCGGCAAGCAGCTCGTTAACGTGGCGGGCCGTCCGCTCATGAGCTGGTCCATCCGCGCGTTCGATCGGAGCGACAAGGTCGGCCACATCGTGGTGGTGTGTCCTGCCGAGCGCCGTGCCGAGATGCGCCGCCTTGCCATCGACCCGTTTGACTATGACACGCCCATCAGCTTTGCCGATGCCGGCGATACCCGTCAGGATTCCACCCGTGCCGGCGTGCATGCGGTTCCGGCGGGTTTCGAATATGTCGCCATCCACGATGGCGCTCGTCCGCTCATTACGACCGAGGCCATCGACCACGCTATCGACGTGCTCATGGGCGACCGCTCGCTCGACGGTGTCGTGTGCGGTCAGCCCGCGATCGACACGCTCAAGATCGTCGACGGCGATAATATCGTCGAGACGCCGCCGCGCGAGCTCTATTGGGCCGCGCAGACGCCGCAGATTTTTAGCGTCGACGCCATGAAGCGCGCTCACGCCGCTGCTATCGCCGAGGGTTTTATCGGTACCGACGATTCATCGCTGGTCGAGCGCATGGGTGGGCGCGTCCGCTGCGTCCAGAGCCCGCGCGACAACCTTAAGGTGACGGTGCCCGAGGACCTGCGTCCCGTAACCGCGATTCTGCTTGGCCGTATGGCCGAGGGAGAGGACCTTCCCCATGTTCAGTAACCTGCGCATTGGCCACGGCTACGACGTCCACCGTTTGGTGGAGGGACGTCGATGTATCATCGGCGGGGTCGACATTCCCTACGAGCGCGGCCTGCTGGGCCACTCGGATGCCGATGTGCTCGCGCACGCCTTGGCCGATGCCATTCTGGGCGCCTGCCGCGGGGGAGACATCGGCAAGCTATTCCCCGACACCGATCCTGCCTACGAGGGTGCTGATTCGATGGTGCTGCTCGCCCGCGTGATGGACTACGCGCGCGAGCTGGGCTTTGAGTTTGTCGATGCCGATTGCACCATTGCCTGTCAGCAACCCAAGATCACCCCGCACCGCGATGCCATGCGCGCCAACCTTGCCCATGCCCTGGGCGTTGACGTCGAAAACGTGGGCGTCGCCGCCACCACGACCGAAAAGCTCGGTTGGGAAGGCCAAGGCGAGGGAATCGGCGCCTGGGCCGTCTGCCTGCTACAGAAAATCGTTAAGGAGTAACGAATGCGTATCTACAACAGCGCTACCCATAAAAAGGAAGAGTTCCAGCCCATCGAGTCCGGCAAGGTCCGCATGTACGTGTGCGGCCCCACGGTCTACGACAACATCCACATCGGCAATGCCCGCACGTTCATCAGCTTCGATGTGATTCGACGCTGGCTCATCGCGAGCGGCTACGAGGTCACGTTCGCCCAGAACCTCACCGATGTCGACGACAAGATCATCAAGCGCGCCAACGAGCAGGGCCGTACGGCTGCCGAGGTCGCGACGGAGTTCTCCGACAAGTTCATCGGCGTCATGCGCGCCGCCAACGTGCTCGATCCCGATGTGCGCCCCCGCGCCACCAAGGAGATCGGCCCCATGATCGCCATGATCAAGACGCTTATCGAGCAGGGCTACGCTTACGCAGCCGATAACGGCGATGTGTACTTTGCCGTGCGCAGCGATCCCAACTATGGTCAGGTCTCGGGCCGCAACATCGACGACCTTATGGTTGGTGCGCGCATCGAGGAGAACGAGGACAAGAACGACCCGCTCGACTTTGCCCTGTGGAAGGCCGCCAAGCCCGGCGAGCCCAGCTGGCCGAGCCCCTGGGGCGAGGGCCGTCCCGGTTGGCACACCGAGTGCGCCGCCATGGTGCATCGCTACCTGGGTACCCCGATCGATATCCACGGCGGTGGCTCCGATCTTGCTTTCCCGCATCACGAGAACGAGTGCGCCCAGGCCACCTGCGCCTGGCACCAGGGCTTCTCCAACACCTGGATGCACACGGGCATGCTGCTGGTTGACGGCGAGAAGATGTCCAAGTCACTCGGCAACTTCTTTACGCTGGCCGAGGTCCTCGAGCAGCACTCCGCTGCCGCCCTGCGCCTGCTGATGCTGCAGACGAGCTATCGCTCGCCGCTCGACTTTTCTTGGGAGCGCCTGGAGGGTGCCGAGAACTCGCTCACGCGTATCGCCGGTACGGTCGAGAACCTGCGCTGGGCCGCGAACCATGCGACGGCCGATGCCGATG
>DBEYTJ010000066.1:0-10276 GCA_048181065.1 Collinsella sp. | reverse complement strand
GCGGTTGTCGCTCGTGGCGGTAATGTCCAGGAAGACGACCTCGTCCGCACCCTCGCGGTCGTAGGCGCGGGCCAGCTCCACCGGGTCGCCCGCATCGCGCAGGCTCACAAAGTTGACGCCCTTGACCACGCGGCCGTCCTTAACATCCAGACAGGGAATCACGCGCTTGGTAAGCATGGGCTACTCCTCCCCTCGGGCGGCGGCCAGCGCCCGGGCCAGCGTAAAGTTGCCCTCGTAGAGCGCGCGGCCGGTAATGGCGCCCTCAATCGCGCCCTCACCCACCGCGGCCAGCGCACGGATGTCGTCGAGCGTCGAGATACCGCCCGAAGCCACGACGGGAAAGCCCGCGACCTCGGCCACATGGCGATACGCCGCCACATCGATGCCCGTCTGCATGCCGTCGCGCGCGATATCGGTATAGACCAGGTGTTTAAAGCCCAGCTCGGAAAGCTGCGCCACGGCGTCGTCGAGTGACACACCCGCGCCGTCACGCCAGCCGTTCACCTTGACCTGACCATCACGAGCGGCGATGTCGGCCACGAGCAGCTCGCCAAAGCCGCGGGCCGCCACCTCGGCAAAACCCGGCTCGGTCACGAGCACCGTGCCCAGCGCGATACGGCATGCGCCGTAGCCTGCCAGCTCGTCGATGCGTGCAAGCGAGCGAACGCCGCCGCCTACGTCCACGGACAGACCGTCGACGCCGCAGATGGCCTCGATCGCTGCCGAGTTGGCAGCGCACGCATCCTCGTCCTCGCCAAAGGCAGCGGACAGGTCGACGACGTGCACCCAGCTCGCGCCCTGCTCGGCAAACGAGCGGGCGACGGCCACGGGGTCGTCGGAATATACCTTGCAGCGGCTGCGGTCGCCGCGCTCCAAGCGCACGACCTTGCCGCCGATCAAATCGATTGCGGGAAACAGAATCATCGGCCGGCCCCCTCGACGATGCTCACGAAGTTCTTAAGAATGCGCTGGCCCAGCGCAGAGGATTTCTCGGGATGGAACTGGCAGCCCCACACATTGCCGTGGCGCACGATGCACGGAAAGCTCCGCGTGTAGTGCGTGCGCGCCAGCACATCGGCGGCATCAGCGTCGTCTGCCACCGCGTAGCTGTGGGTGAAGTACATGTTGGCACCCTCGGCAAAACCGGCGAGCAGCGGATCGGCCGCACCGGCGGGCGTCATGTGCACCTGGTCCCAACCCACGTGCGGCACCTTCAGTCGGCTCGACTCCAGGCGCGTGCACGAGCCGCGCATAATGCCCAGGCCATCGACCCAGGGGCCACCGGCCTGCTCGGAAGCATCGTCGTCCGCATCCGCACGCTCGTCCGCCGGCACGCCCTCGTCGCCGCGCTCAAAAAACAGCTGAAGGCCTAGGCAGATGCCGAGCAGCGGAGTTCCGGCCGCAACGGCGTCGAGCACCGCGTCCGCCTCGCCGCTCTGGCGCATAAAGGCAATCGCATCGTAGAACGCACCCACGCCCGGGATGACCAGGCCGTCGGCGTTGCGGATCTGCTCCGGATCGTCCGACGTGCAGGCGGCGGCACCGGCGCGCGCAAGCCCGCGCACGACGCTCGACAAGTTGCCCTTGTGGTAGTCGACCACCACGATCTTCGGTTCGCCCACGCGACCCTCCCTTATCTCATCATCCAAAACCACCACAAAGGTGCCTGTCCCCTTTGTGGTGGTTTTTGCCTTTGTGGCGGTTACAGCGAGCCCTTGGTGCTGGGGATGCCTTGCACGCGGGGATCGAGCTCGCAGGCGCGGCGCATCGTGCGGCCCACGGCCTTAAAGGCCGCCTCGATAATGTGGTGCGAATTGCCGCCCGCCAGCTCGCGCACGTGCAGCGTGAGCTTGGCGTCGCGTGCAAAGGCGTAGAAGAACTCGACGGCCAGCTCGGTATCGAAGCTGCCCACGCGCTCGGTCGGCACGGGCAGCTCGCAGTAGGCCTGCCCGCGGCCCGAAATATCAACAGCAGCCATCACAAGCGTCTCGTCCATGGCGATCGCCGCGTCGGCAAAGCGCGTAATGCCCGCCTTGTCGCCCAGCGCCTGACAAAACGCCTCGCCCAGCACGATGCCCGTATCCTCGACGGTATGGTGCGCGTCGACCTCAACGTCGCCCACCGCGTGTACCGTCAAATCAAACAAACCGTGGCGGCCAAAGGCGTTGAGCATGTGGTCGAAAAACGGCACGCCGGTCGAGATATCGCACGCACCGGTTCCATCCAGGTCGAGCTTTACGACAATATCGGTCTCCCCCGTCTTACGGGTTACCTCGGCATAGCGGCCCATCTACATCTCCTCCTTCACCAGCGCGGCAAACGCAGCCAGCACCTCATCATTTTCCTGCGGGGTACCCACGGTAATGCGCAGACAGTCCGCAAGCCCCGGCGCATAGCTAAAGTCGCGCACCAAAATCGAATACTCATCGCGCAGACGCTCGCGCACGCGCGTGGCATGCGGCGTACGCACGAGCACAAAGTTCGCCGCGCTCGGCCACACCTCCACGGGCAAGCCCTCGGCAGCCATCGCGCGCAGAGCTGCCAGCTCGCGCTCGCGCTCGGATGCGACCTGCGCCACCACGGGCGCATAGGCATCGCGAGCACGCACGCAGGCAAGTGCTGCCGCCTGGCTCAGCACGTTGACCGAATAGATCTGGCGAATCGCCGCGAACACCTCGATGACCTCGGGCGCCGCGATCACGTAGCCCAGGCGCGTGCCAGCGGCGCCAAACGCCTTGGACAGCGTGTGCAAAATCACCAGGTTGGGATGCTCGGCGATAAGCCCCTGCGCCGTGGTGGCCGCGCCAAACGAATCGTCGGCAAACTCAACGTAGGCCTCGTCGACCATTACCATGCCAGGGCACGCATCGCACAGCGCCGCGACAAAATCGAGCGGAGCTACATCACCCGTAGGATTGTTGGGCGAGGTCACGATGGCGAGGTTGCACTCGGGCGCCGCGGCAAGCACGGCTGCCTGGTCGAGCTCAAAGGTCGCCGGATCGCGCCACACGTCGCGCACCTCGGTCTGGCAGAGCGACGCAAAGAACGCGTACTCGCTAAAGCACGGCGGGCAGTTGAGCAGGGTCCGCCCCGCGCCGCCAAACGCCAGCAGATAGTTATAGAGCAGCTCGTCGCCGCCGTTGCCCACGCAGATGTTCTCGCGCGTCACGCCATGCCAGGCAGCAAGCTCGTCGCGCAGGTCGTTGGACATGGGATCGGGATAGCGGTTGAGCGGTGTGGCAGCCAGGGCGGCGTCGACCGCCCCGCGCACGCCGGCCGGCACGGGATAGGTGTTCTCGTTGGCCGATAGGTTGATGCGCGTAGGCGTAAAGTTAGGATCGTAGGGCTCAATGCCGGCCAGGTAAGGCTGGACGAGCTCCTTCATGCGGGGCGTCAACTCGGCCATATTAGGCCTCCTCGCCGGTCGCGCCAGCGGCACCACCCGCAGCCGCCGCCAGGTCCACGCCTTCGGCAACCGTCGCCACGGCGTCATCCGGCCAGGCGACCTTGGTCAGGTCGGCCGCGGCCAGCGACGCAGCATTCACGGCATCCTCGCCCTGCTCCAGCACACGGCGACGCAGTGCAGCGGAAAGCGCGTGTGCCCACAGGCCCTCGGCCTCGGCCAAACGCTGCGTAGCGGGAGCATCGGAGAGCAAGCCCTCGGGCGTATAGCAAATGACACTTGAGCGCTTGACGAATTCTTCGACCGAAAGCGGGTTGGAGAACATGGCCGTGCCGCCGGTCGGCAGCGTGTGGTTGGGGCCGGCAACATAATCGCCAAGCGGCTCGGAGCTCCAAGCGCCCACAAAGATGGCGCCGGCGTTGCGAATGCCGCCGAGCAGGCCCATCGCATCCTTGCAGTGCAGCTCTAGGTGCTCGGGCGCCACGGTGTTCACCGCCTCGACGGCAGCAGCCATATCGGCGGCCACCACGATGGTGCCCTCGTTGTCGAGCGAGGCGCGCGTGATCTCGGCACGCGGGGACTGTGCCACCAAAATGTCGATACCCGCCTCGACCTCGCGCGCAAACTGCTCGTCGCAGGTCACCAGATAGCAGGCTGCTAGCGGATCGTGCTCGGCCTGGGCCATCAGGTCAGCCGCGACCACCATGGGCTTGGCCGTGGCATCTGCCAGCACGCAGACCTCGGAGGGGCCGGCGACCATGTCGATGCCCACGTCGCCCGAGACAATCTGCTTGGCCGCGGCAACAAAGGCGTTGCCCGGACCGGTGATTTTGTCGACGCGAGGAATAGTCTCGGTACCGTACGCCAGCGCGGCCACGGCCTGGGCGCCGCCCACCATATAGATCTCGTCCACGCCGCCGAGCTTTGCCGCCGCGAGCGTGTAGGGGCTGATCAGGCCGTCCTTTTGCGGCGGGGTCACCATGACCACGCGCTCGACGCCGGCCACCTTGGCGGGAATGGCATTCATGAGCACCGTGGAGGGATACTGCGCGCGACCGCCCGGCACGTAGATGCCGGCCGCCGCAAGCGGGGTCACCTTAACGCCGAGCATGGTGCCATCTGCACGCGTGGTAAACCAGCTCTGCTCGACCTCGCGCTGGTGGAACTCGCGAATCTGGCGCGCAGCCTTCTCGAGCGCCGCGACAAAGGCCGGATCGAGGCCCTCGAGCGCGGCATCGATCTGCTCTTGCGGCAGACGGAAGCTCTGCAGCTCAACACCGTCAAAGCGCTGACAGTAGTCGCGCACCGCGGCATCGCCGTTGGCGCGCACGTTGGCCACGATATCGCGGGCGGCGTCGACGATGTTTTGCGGCAGCACGCCCTTACGGTTGAGCTGGTTGGTAACGAGACGCTCACCGGGAGCAAGCTTGATAGTCTTCATATCGGTATCCCCTATCGGTCGAGGTTGTGTTCGAAAAACGAGAGGCCGGGCGGCGGCGCCAATCGGCCCGCAGCCCAGACGTTGGGGCGCCCGTGCGTGCTCGCGCTATTGTGCCGAGCCCGCAACGGGCTCAAAATGCTTGTCCTTAACGGCCGCCGCCAAGCGATCTGCCAGATTACGTACGCGCGGATCTAAGCGAGCGGCGCCCGGGTTGACAAAAAAGCGCGCCGTGCAGTCCATAATGCGGCCGGTGATGACCAAATCGTTGTCGCGCAGCGTGGCACCCGTAGCGGTAATATCCACGATGCGATCGGTCATGCCGACGATGGGGCCCAGCTCGATGTTGCCGTGCAGCGAAACGATATCGGCGTTCACACCGCGCTCGGCATACCAGGCACTCGCGATGCGCGGATACTTGGTTGCCACGCGAAGCGACCCGCGGCGAGCATAGTTGCGCTCGGCCTGACCGGCGCGCCACGCGGGCTCTGCCTCGATAAAGGTGCACAGGCCATAGCCCAGATCGACCAGCTGCAGCAGGTTGAGGTCGGCCTCGATGAGCGAGTCCCAGCCGCAGATGCCGCAATCGGCGCCACCGCAGCCCACAAAGGCGGGCGCATCGCTGGGTCGCACGATAACAAACTCGATATCGCCGACCGTGCCCTCACCGGCACGCGTGTCGCGACCGCGCACAATCAGGTGACGGCCGGGGTCACGCAACTCAGAGACGTCCAGGCCCGCGGCCTCGAGCACGTCGAGCGTGTCAGCCTTAAGCGAGCCCTTGGGCACGGCAATGCGCAGCGGACCCTCGGCGCCACGGCCCGCGGCGTGATCGCCGTCGGAAGCGGTGTCCTCTGCCGAGGTACGAGCGGCCTCCAAACGCTCGAGCGAAAAGGCGAAGCCCGCCGCCGGCACCTCGATGCCGTCGCCAAATGCGCCGGTAAAGATGGAGTCGTAGCGTCCGCCCGAACCGACCGGATCGGGCAAGCCACCGGCATAGGCCTTAAAGACCAGGCCCGTGTAGTAATCGAAAGAGTTCATAATGGAGAAATCGAACGACAGCACCTGGGCGTCCTCGGGAGCCAAACCCTCGACCAGGGCACGCAGCTCGCGCGTCGGCGGCGCGGCGATACCGGCGGCCTCCAACAGCGCGTCCACGCGGTCGAGCACCTCGGCACCACCGTGCAGGCGCGGCAGCTCGCTAATGGCGGCCTTGACGGCATCAGACTCGGTGCTGGCAGTCACGCGGGCATCGAGGCCCACAAAGTCGTTGGCATGCACGCAGCGCAGGGCCTCGGCTGCCAGCTCGCGATCCTCGCACGCCGCGAGCAACTCCTTAAAAGGACGCACGCTACCTGCGATAATACGAGCATCGGGAAGCGCCAGCTTACGCACGGCCTCGGCCACCAGCGAAACAATCTCTACATCGCCCGCGGTATCGCCCGCACCGATAAGCTCAAAGCCCAGCTGCGTAAACTGACGCGAGCCACCGGCATTGCGCTGGCACTCGCGAACCACCGGCGCCTCGTAGCGAAGGCGCAGGGGTAGATCGGCCGCACGCATGCGGGTCGAAACCAGGCGCACGATCGGCAGCGTGTTGTCGGGACGGACCACCAGCAGGCGACCGTCGTCATCAAAGAGCTTAAACGGCGTGTCCGCAATGCGGCCGCCCTCCTCGAGCGAACCCTTGTCCTCGAGCAGCGGCGTCTCGACCGGAAGGTAATGATGCTCCCTTAAGCAGCCCTTCACCGTATACGCGATCTCCTCGCGTGCCTGAGCCTCCTCGGGCAATATGTCCCGGAATCCCCACGGTGTGGCCGTCATCTGGTGAGCCTCCTCATGCTGTGTTTCATATAGAACGAAAGACCGGCATAGCTCCGCCGGTCTTCTGGGTACTTTAGCATACTAGAGTGCTTGCGGGGAGAACCGTCGCCCTCGGCTCACAGCGTATTCATTTGGAAACATAGGGCAAGCGATTAGCAGCAGTCTCTTGTTACAACGCAAAAAGGGCGCCCGTGCAATTGCGGACGCCCTTGTGCAGGGTTGAGATATCAACCAGCCAAGATATCGGACCCGTGACCAGCTCTTAGTAGTCGAACTGGTGGTAGTAGCGGCGGTACTTGAGGTTGTGCTTGGTGACCAGCTCGTAGTTGCGCGAGAGGCGGTCGGTGGTCAGCACGGACAGGATCCACGGCGACACGATGACGCGGAAGTCGTCGTCCAGGCCCGGGATCGCGTACTCGGCGGTGTCGATGATGACGTAGTCCTCGTCGCCGGTCACGCCGCTGGTGAGGAAGGCGCGGACGCGCTCGTCGAGGGCGCGGCACTCGTCCTCGCCCATGAACAGGAACACCGGGACGCCGGGCTCGAGCAGCTCGAGCGTGCCGTGGAAGAAGTCGTGCGAGGTGATGTGGCGGATGCGCTTCCACTGCATCTCCTCGAGCAGGCACATGGAGTACAGGATGGTCTCGCCCCAGAGGGCCCCCGAGCCGATGAACATGGTGTAGTCGGCCAGCGCGTACTTCCTGGCGATCTCCTCGGCGCGCGGCTCGAAGCGCTTGCGGATATCGAGCATGTCCTTCCAGATATCCTTGGTCTGCTCGATAAACAGATCGAACTTGGGGAAGCAGCCGCGGCGGTTGAGCAGGCGCAGGCCGAAGCAGTCGGCGAGGTAGTAGCCCTTCTCGCAGCCGCCGGCGCCGTGGTCGGAGGCCATCATGACGCAGTTCTCGGCGCCCACGGCCTGCCCGATCTTGCCCTCGGGGTTGGTCATGGCGAAGACGCGCACGCCCATCTCCCTCATCTTGCCGACGGCCTCGAGCACCTCGGGGGTGGTGCCGGACTCGGAGGCGGTCAGCACGACGGACTTGTCGGTCATGCGCTTGTGGCCCATGACGTTCCACTCGGCGGCGTGGATCAGGTAGACCTCGAGGTCGCGGTCGCCGAACTTGTTCATGAGGTACTCGAGCTGCATGAACTCGTCCCAGGTGCCGCCGACGCCCATCAGGAAGACGGCGTCGTAGCCCTCCTCGTGCACGCGGTCGGCCAGGGCGGTCATCCGCTTGCCGGCCTCGTAGACGTTCCTGCCGTCCTCGAGGTAGCCCTCCTGGTCGAAGTGCATGATCTCGATCTTCTCGGTCTCCTTCATTCCCGCTCCTTTCACGAGCAGTTCGAATTGTCGCACGGACTGGCCGGGCTTGCCGCCCCGTCGCGCCGCTTAACCCTGTGGACACCTTGGCCCCAAGCTCAACAATTCAAAGGTTCTTAATACCAGTGAACGATTACAGGTTAGCCGTTTTTAATACCGATTTTTTGATTTCGTCCTCCCGTCTCGGTAGACGGTCAGTTTTTGCCGCTCATCGGTCATGCGACACATGTCCGTAAAAAAATGAGCACCCCGCCGTGCACGAGGATGCTCTAAACGCTAATAGTTGTAGGTATATCCGCCGGCATCGCCGCGGTTAAAAGACTTGGCATGCTCAATCGGCTGCCCACTCGAGTCATAGGTCAGGCATTCCAGTACGAGCGCCAGATCGCCCGGCTCAAGATTGAGCAAACTCGCATCGCGTGCGCCCAGCGCTTCAATATCGAGTTTCTCAATCGACTTGTCCGGCTTGCGCCCCAACATGTCATAGGTCTCGAACAGGCTGAAGACCGAAATGTCCACGTCTTCGATGCCCGGAAACAGCAGACACGGAATCAGCGTCATCTCGATCGATACGGGCTCACCATCAATGCAGTTGAGACGGCGCACCGAGTAAAGCAGATCGTCCTCGGCGATGTCAAACAGGTCGGCGTAATACGGGCCGGCGTAGCGTTTGGAGCGCGCCAGGATGCGCACCGACGGCGTCGCACCCGACGCCAGAACCGACTGGCGGAAGCCGCCCTTGCGTTCGTGCTCGTCAAACCACTTGTGTCCCACAAAGGCGCCCTTGCCCTGTACCCGACGAATCTGGCCACTTTTGACCAGCTCGTCCATGGCGCTTCGGATTGTCAGGCGCGTCGTGCCAAACTCCTCGGCCAGCTCGTTTTCGGACGGAATCATCGAGCCTGTCGGGTAGTCGCCGCGCTCAATTCGCTCCGCAATGCAGCGGCGAATTTGCTTGTAAACCGGCAAGTCTTCTACTGCATCAGCCATTCGACACCCACCTTCGTCGCAACGCCGTCCGCCTCGCCGTTATCGGCAAAACGATACTTGGTCGGCAGAATCACGGACTTGCAATACTCGACAAAGCCATCGTTCTCGTCACGCTCGTGCGAAGCTTTGTAAAACACCGGCGTGCCCTCCTGGGCACCCAGCAACTTGGCCTCGTCGGCGTTCAGACGGCTGATGGAAATATACTCCTTGCCGTGCGCCACATGGACATTCCCCTCTTTGAGCAAAACGTCGTAGAGGCTTTCCTGCTCAAAATCGTGATCGGGAAGCGAGGGGCACAAAGACAGGTTGACGTGAGCCGTCTCAATCGACGCCGGGGAACCATTAACCACGCGCACACGTCGAATGCAGAAGAGCGGCGTGCCCAGGTCGATCTGGGCTTTTTGGGCCAAATCGATATCGGCGTACACGACCTTGGACCAAACCAGGCGCGCGGTCGACTTTGAGCCAACCCTCTCCACCGCCTGCGTATAGTTCCATGTTTCCTGAAAGATGTTCAGCGGTTTGGGAGGACACACATAGGTGCCCGAACCGCGGCGGCTTTCCAAAGTTCCGCACGAAATCAGACGCGTGATCGCAGCGCGCAACGCCGTGCGTGACACGCCCAGCTCTTCACAGAGCACACGCTCGGCGGGCAACCGGTCACCACCCTGCAGGTCATAATGTTTGATATACCAAAGAATGCCCTCAAAGGCGCGATCTTTGGGCGGAATCGCATATGGTTCACTCGACATGGGCAAGGCTCCTCAACCGCTTGATGCTGCGGGCATCATTGCTCCGGACGCCCCATGGCGTCGAAGGCTTCTTTGATCTGCTCCGCAACGTTCCGATACGACCGATATAGGCCGGAGTCTCGCTTGACTTCGCCCGCGGTCACCGGAATCTCAAGCTTCGAAATCTCATCCTCGCCGGTTTGCACGGCAACGATGACACCCATACCAAGGCACATATTACGCTTGGCAGCGTTGTTTTTGGTAGCCTGAGCTGGATTAATCAAAATCTGCTGAGCTAGTTCGCGATTGCTAAGCTCCGGCACATCCTCGGGATTTCCGGTCTCGACAATCTCGCACTGCAGCACGTCCGCATAGTCAAAAATCTTCGGCTCGCCGCCGCGCTGATGCACGGCCCACTTGCGGCGCGTGGCGTCCTGGTAGATAGCCGGCAAAAGTGTAAACCGCGGTGGGTCCAAAATCGTATCCGTGATGGTAAACACATCGGGATCAAAGGCATCCTGCGGGTTTTTCTTCTTGAACAGCCCCATATCAGCCTCCCGTACTAG
>DBEYTJ010000065.1:0-2194 GCA_048181065.1 Collinsella sp. | reverse complement strand
GTCAGGAAACGAGGGCAGCCCTGTGGGCGCCAGCGGAATGTGGGGTCACCGCGCGGTCCGCATCTGATGGTGTCGACGTCAATGGTATACGGGTGCATCATCGACGTCTTCAATACAGAAAATATCAGTGCGGAATGTTTTGGGAGGTAGCCCAAACAGCCCCGGCTGGGGTCCTGTGTAGTCACCCTTTAGGCGGAACTCACCTAATTATTTGGATGAGTCGTTTACTTACTTGTACTGTTACCGTCTTCCCGCTCTTGTTGGGGTATGCTTTGTTCGTATGTAAACGTATGACATGTTGATGGGGGAGGGTGCTATGGCTCGCGAGGGCGCTCGTTCTAAGGATTCGGCTAAGCCTGGCATCAAGGAAGTTGCAGCGGTGGCGGGGGTTTCGCCTACTACGGTATCTCGCGTGCTTAATAATCGCGGCTATATTAGCCAAGAGACCCGCGATAAGGTCCATGCCGCGATGAAGCGCATCAACTATACGCCCAACGATATCGCCCGTGCCATGCTCAACGGTCGCCTGAATCTAATAGGTATGATCGTCCCCTATGTCAGCAGCCCGTTTCATGCCCAAGCGGTCCAAGCCGTTGAGCGTACCCTGGCCGAAAACGGTTTTAAGATGTTGCTGTGCAATAGCGCTAATCGACCTGATCTTGAGCGTTCTTATATCGATATGCTTCGGCGCAATATGGTTGATGGCGTCATCGTCAACTCGCTTAATATCGGTGCCGAGGCGTATGCCGAGATGGGCTTGAGTCTGGTTGGTATCGACTGCGACCTTGGCGAGACCTCTGTTCAGATTGCGAGCGACAGCTATGGCATCGGCGAACTTGCCACGCGTCGCCTGATCGATGACGGGTGTTCGCGCATCCTGTGCCTGCGCAGCAATAGCCGCATGCGCATGCCTGCCAATAAGCGTACCGATGCCTACCTCGATGTTGTTGAGCAGGCCGGTTTGCCCGCGCTTGTCCGTGAGGTCGAGTTCGTTAAGCCCGACGACGAAAAGAGCGCGGTCGTTGCGAAGATCCTCGATGAGAACCCCGATATTGACGGCATCTTTGCGGGAGACGACACGATGGCGGCTATCTGTCTTAACGTGATGAAGCAGCGCGGCTTGAGCGCTCCGGGCGATATTAAGGTCGTGGGCGCGGATGGTGCCCGCCGCACTATGACGTTTATGCCTGACTTAACAACCGTACGCCAAGATATCGATCGCATCGGAGAGCTCGCGGCGCAATCCATCATTGCTCTTATTAACGGCGAAAAGCCCGAATCGAATATCAAGCTCCCCGTTGAACTCATTGAGGGTAAAACCGCGTAGTTCATCCCGTGCCAAAAGAATTCCTCAAACACCTCTGATGACCGTTCGCCGGCATATGTCAACCGTTTGCCGACGACTGGAACTGCGAAAAGACGTATTGGTGTGAAAACGTTTGACATATGAAAACGATTGACATATCTTGCAGTTGTACCGAGTTAGTATCTCGTGAGAAAGGAAGTCTCGGATGCACAAGGTGTATTACCAGCCTGAGGGAATTTGGGTAGGCGACATCATGCCGTACGGCGAGGACGGCACGTTCTATCTCTATCATCAGCGTGACACGCGAAACCCCGGACCTTTCGGAGAGCCGTTTGGCTGGGCACTCGCGACAACCAAGGACTTCGTCAATTACAAAGACTTTGGCGAGAGCTTTGAGCGTGGCGGCGACGAGGAAGTCGACCAGTATGTTTATGCCGGCACGGTGTTTAAGGTGGGCGACAAGTACCATGCGCTCTACACTGGTTGCAATCGCGATAAGGTCAAGGCACGCTTGATGAAGCAGGTTCTTCTTCACGCAACGAGTGACGACGCCGTCAAGTGGGAGAAGAACATCGCCGAGACGCTGCTTCCGCCCCAGGAGGGTTACGATGACCGCAACTGGCGCGATCCCTTTGTGCTTTGGGATGAGGAGAACGAAGAGTACATGCTCATCCTCGGCACGCGTGTGGGCGAGGACAAGCGTCTGATGACCGGTCGTCTGGTCAAGTTCACCTCCAAGGACCTGGATACCTGGGAGTTCCAGGGCGACTGGTGGAATCCGGGCCTGTACACCATGTTCGAGATGCCTGATCTCTTTAAGATGGGCGACTGGTGGTATCTGGTGTTCTCCGAGTACAGTGATGGCAACAAGACCCGTTACCGCATGTC
>DBEYTJ010000064.1:0-1431 GCA_048181065.1 Collinsella sp. | reverse complement strand
AACGGCCTGTCCATCCGCCACACCACGCGCAACTTCCCCAACCGCGAGGGTTCCAAGCCGGGTAATGGCCAGCTGAGCGCCGTGGCCCTGATGGACGCCCGCTCCATTGCGGCGACGGCTGCCAACGGCGGCATCCTGACGTCAGCGACCGACCTGCCCGAGGAAACTTGGGACGAGGCCTGCGAGTACACCTTTGACGATGCGCCGTACAAGAAGCGCGTGTACTGGGGCTTTGGCAAGGCGGAGCCTGCCGACGAGCTGGTCGAGGGTCCCAACATCAAGCCGTGGCCCGCGATGGAGCCCCTCGGCGACGACATCCTGCTTAAGGTGTGCTCCAAGATCATGGACCCGGTCACCACGACCGACGAGCTTATTCCTTCGGGCGAGACGAGCTCTTTCCGCTCCAACCCGCTGGGCCTGGCCGAGTTTACGCTCAGCCGCCGCGACCCTGCCTACGTGGGTCGCTCCAAGGAGGTCGACGCCGTGGAGAAGCGCCGCGTTGCCGGCGAGGCCGCGGGCGACCTGGCGGCACTCGATGCTGAGCTTGCCAGCGTGTTTGAGGCACTGGCCGGCGCGGGTGTCACGGCCGATGCCAAGGCGACCGAGTACGGCTCTATGCTCTATGCCAAGAAGCCCGGCGACGGTTCCGCCCGCGAGCAGGCCGCGAGCTGCCAGCGCGTGATTGGCGGCCTGGCCAACATCGTCCACGAGTACGCCACCAAGCGCTATCGCTCCAACGTGATGAACTGGGGCATGGTGCCCTTCCAGATGGAGGCCGAGCCCAACTTTGAGGTGGGCGATTACGTCTTCGTGCCGGGTGTCCGCACCGCGCTCGATGGCGACCTGCAGAACATCGCTGCCTACGTGGTGCGCGCCGACGGCACGGTCGAGCAGGTTGAGCTCTATATTGCCGATATGACGGCAGAGGAGCGTGCCATCGTCAAGGCCGGCTGCCTGATCAACTACAACAAGTTCAAGGCCGCTGCCGAGTAACTCTGCTGTACGCCCCTGCCACACCTTTCCCTCGTGCTCACGCGCTTCGCGAGGGTCGCCCGAGGGAAAGGTGCGTCCGGGGCTATCGCGACGTTCTCGTTGGATCTTGAGGGACGCTAATAAATAGTCTTGCTTGATGCCGCCTCTGTTATCGGGGCGGCTTCTTTTTTGTCGAAAACCGCCACAAAGGGGCCTGTCCCTTTCGTGGTGGTGGGGGCGAGCTCGATGCTGCCGTGCTCGCTGAACGACATTCTAATGAGCGTCTCTACAGGATTTCATCTGGGCTGGCGGGCTTGATTGTTTTGGGGATGCCGAGTTTGGATGACGCGAAATCGTCAACATTGTCCTTAATTCCGTCTTTGGTGTAGACAGTGACCATATAGGTGCTGTGTCCGAATTCGCCCTTGTCGCGTGTTGCCCAGGCATCCCAGTAGGCGG
>DBEYTJ010000063.1:0-1513 GCA_048181065.1 Collinsella sp. | reverse complement strand
CCTTTTGGCCAACAGCGACCGCCATTGGCGAAACTTCGGCATCATCCGCAATGTCGACACCCTGGAGATAAGGCCTGCTCCGCTGTTCGATAGCGGCAACTGCCTATGGTACAACGTGCCAACTGCCGTGCTCGCAGCTGGGGAGTTTGGGTTTTCCGCTAAGCCGTTTGGGCCCGACCCTTCCGTCCAGCTGGCGCTTGCGGACTCGCTCGATTGGTTCGATTCATCGCGGCTCAACGGATTTGTTGATGAGGCAATCGAGATTCTTTCGCAGAGCGAATGGGCGACGGCGGAGGGTCGACTCGAGGCCATTCGCCGCGGCCTCGAGCGTCGCATAATCGAGGTTAGTGCCGCTGTTGAGGTACTTCGACACGTGCGGCGATAAACCCGCGGCTACTTAAGTGCGCCGGTCACGGTGCCGCCGCCCAGGACGATGTCGCCGCGATAGACTACAACGGCCTGGCCGGGGGCGATGGCTCGTTGCGGCTCGTCAAAAGTTAGCAGCATTTGCCCGTCTTCGTTGCGCGTAAGGGTCGCTGCCTGGTCTTTCTGACGGTAGCGGTACTTGGCACCTACGCGAATGCCGCCGGCATCCAGCTCGGCCTCCATGCGTGCGTCCGGCGCGCTCCAGATCCACTCATCGGCCGTGAGGGCAGCGGCGGTCAGGTCCTCGGCCTCGCCCAGATGCACGGTGTTGTTGGCGGCGTCGACGCCCGTCACGTACACGGGATGCGCCATCGCGACGCCCAGGCCCTTGCGCTGGCCGATGGTGTAGCGCAGCGCGCCGCTGTGGCGCCCGACCACGCTGCCGTCGCGCCACACAATGTCGCCCGATGCAGCGGGATGTCCGCAGCGGCGCTCGATATAGCCCGCGTAGTCACCGTCTGGAATAAAGCAGATATCCTCGCTTTCGGCCTTCTTGGCGTTGGTAAAGCCCTGCTCGGCGGCTATGCGGCGTACGTCGCGCTCCTTGTCTAGGCCTGCCAGCGGAAAGATCGTGCGCGACAGCCGCTCCTGTGTAAGCGAATACAAAAAGTAACTCTGGTCCTTTTTGGGGTCCTCGCCGCGGTGCAGCTGCCAGGTGCCATCGGGCGCCTGACTCGTCTTTGCGTAGTGGCCCGTTGCGATGTAGTCGCAGCCCATGTCCAGCGCCGCATCGAGCAACGCGCCAAACTTAATGTGGCGGTTGCAGATAATGCACGGATTGGGCGTCAGCCCCTCCTGGTAGGCGTTCACGAAGCGCTCGATAACGCTGTGGTCGAACGTCTGCTGCAGATCGAGCACGTGATGGGGGATCCCCAGGCGCTCGGCGATGGCCTTTGCATCGGCGATGTCGCGGTCGACCTTACTCATGCCCGTGGCGGGGTC
The DNA here is from genome assembly GCA_048181065.1 of Collinsella sp. GTDB lineage: Bacteria > Actinomycetota > Coriobacteriia > Coriobacteriales > Coriobacteriaceae > Collinsella. Next base: position 145 of record DBEYTJ010000063.1, on the reverse strand, counting down.
GGGTGCGGGGCAGGTGAGGCGCATGGTGGCGCCGACGCATTCGTAGCCCTGGCTTTTGAGCAGGTACGCGGTCACGCTGGAATCGACGCCGCCGCTCATGGCGACGAGCACGCGCTTGTTGTGCATGGGGAGGTTCTCCTTGGTG
>DBEYTJ010000062.1:0-1822 GCA_048181065.1 Collinsella sp. | reverse complement strand
GGCATCTTACGAATAAACCTCCGGTTTCAAAATGCCCAGATACGGAAGGTTACGATAGCGCTCGGCATAGTCGAGGCCGTAGCCCACCACAAAGGCATCGGGGCAATGGGTTCCAACATACTTGGGCGTGATGGCCGAGGTACGGTCCTCAACGTCCTTCCACAGGAAGGCGGCGACCTCCAGAGAAGCGGGCTTGCGGCTCTCGAGGTTCTTCATCAGATACTTGAGCGTCAGGCCCGAGTCCAGAATGTCCTCGACGATCAGCACGTCGCGACCGCGGATGTCGATATCCAGGTCCTTAATAATACGCACGATACCCGAGGACTTCACACCGTCGCCATAGCTCGAAACAGCCATGAAATCGATGTTGGTCGGCAGCTCGATCTTGCGCATCAGGTCGCCCATAAAGACCACGGCGCCGCGCAGGACCGCAATCAGCACCAGATCCTTACCCGCGTAGTCGCGAGTAATCTGCTCGCCTAGGCGAGAGACGATACCGTCGATATCCTCCTGCGTAAACAGAACCTTCTCGATATCCGGATGTTGAGAAGCCATGACAACCCTTTCTTGTGCTTATCGCCCACACACCGCCGTATGGACGCGAACTTCACATTCTAGCAGCGCACGGGGTATATTTTCCAGCCCGTACGCCATCAGCGCGGGAATACCGTCAACGTCGCACAGAATAGCTGACGTGGAACGCTATTCCGCATCGACCACGCGAAGCAGATACGCCACGCGCGTTGCGGCCGTGCATTTAAAACGCTCGTCCGTGCGAACGCCTGCGACCCATACCACGGCACCTCCCGGAGCCGTTCTCACCACAGGAACGCCTGCGCGCTCAGAGACGGGAATACGAGCCTCGTTGAGCAGGTCGGACACCTTCTTACTTCGCCCACTCATGCCCAACGGACACATCACATCCCCCGGCACGGGACCGTCTACCCACAGACGCGCCAAACGCGCCTCGGCGGGAATCTCCCCGCGCGAGCCGGCGAGCATCCGTTCGCTATCGCGATCGGCAAAGCCCAGCGTCGCGGCATCCACCATAGCGGCCACCCCTCCGGCACCCGCGAGTTCACGGGCATGGCGCACAATATCGCACCCCGGCTCGACGGCCATTGGCTCTGCCACCAGGATGCGGCCCGCCCCCAGCGGCAATCGACCGGGAATGGTGACCCAATCGGCAACTAACCCCTCGCGCGCCGCCGGGGCCTTGAATGACAGCATGCCAAACTCCACGCGCACATCGATTCCCGCCGGCAGCGTGACCGAACCCGAGCCTTCGGCGACACAGGCGAGCACGCGCTCCACATGCCGCATCTCCGGGCGAGCGTCGGGGTCGATACGCTTAATTGCCAGTCGCACCATGCGCCGAGCAATCACCACCTCGGCCGCGGCCAGTCGGCGAGCGTCAAGGACCAGTGCACCCGCCGCCTCCTTACGCAGGCAGCTTCGAAACGCCTGCGCGGAAAGCTGGGAAAGAAAGGCGTCCTCATCGCCTAAGATCTCGCAGGCGGCGCCAATCGTCTTACAGACGCTCGCGTTGCGCTGCGCCACCACCGGCATCACCCGATGGCGCACGTAGTTACGCAAGTACGACACGTCCTCGTTGCTCTCGTCCTCTCGCCACGGCTGACCATGCACCTGCAGATAGCCCACGAGCTCATCATGAGTCAGATCGAGCAAGGGACGCACCACGATATTCCTCCGGCGAGGAATGCTCGATAGACCAGCGGGCCCCGAACCCTTAATCGCGTTCATCAAAAACGTTTCCGCGCGATCCGAAGACGTGTGCGCGGTGCAGATACGAGCCGCCGTT
>DBEYTJ010000061.1:0-35103 GCA_048181065.1 Collinsella sp. | reverse complement strand
CGTGGTATGTTTTTGCCCGAATCAAACCGGCGCGCATCGCCTGTAGCGTCGGTCAACAGAGAGGAAACTACCATGGCTCATCCCGTAATTGATGCCGACGAGTGCATCGCTTGTGGCGTTTGCGTCGACTCCTGCCCCGCTGGCGTTCTGGAGCTCCAGGACGTCGCTACCGTCGCTGACGAGGACTCCTGCGTCGCCTGTGGCGCTTGCCAGGACGCTTGCCCCGCTGGCGCGATCACCGAGATCGTCGAGGAGTAACAACTCCCCCACCTGCACACTCAAAAGTACACCGTGCACAAAAAAGGAGGCCTCCGCATCGCCGCGGAGGCCTCCTTTTGCTTATGTGCTAGGACAAATCATCTTCGTAGGGCATCAAGTCTGCTAGGTAGCCTTTCTCCTTGAGCATCGCCTCGATCTCGTCGAGGGTTTGCTCGTCCTCCGCCGCGATGCGATGGAAGTGATAGCCGCTCGTCACCGTTAGTAGCGGGAAACTCTTGCCGCTCTCGATATCGTGCAGGTAGCGCTCAACATCGCGACGATTGCGGATGTCCAGGTCGGCCGTGATCTTACCGTACACGCGGTGATTGACGATCACGTTGAGCACGGCGCCTCCGGCGTCGACGATACTCGTAAGCTCATCGCCTGCCTGCTCCACGCCGTGGCGAACCTTGACCAAGCGCGTGGGCACAGCGGGGCTGCTGGGGGCCTCCTGCAGCACGTAGCCGCGATTGGTCGCCACGATATCGTGCCCATCGGCGCGCAGCAGGGCGATGTCTTGCACGACAATCTGGCGGCTCACACCCACCTCACGAGCAAGTGCGCTGCCGGAGACGGGGCCCTTGGCTCGCTCGAGCACGCCCATGATGGCACGGCGACGCTCGCGGGCGTCCATTATTTACCGTCCAGCAGACGCAGGTGCTTAAGCGAGAGGTCGAGAATCGGCGCAGAGTGCGTCAGCGCCCCCGAGCTAATAAAGTCAACGCCCAGGTCGGCGAGTGCACGGATATTGCTGGCGTCCACATTGCCCGAGCACTCGGTCTTGGCGCGGCCGGCGATAAGCTCAATCGCGGCAGCCATGTCGTCGTGGGTCATGTTGTCGAGCATGATGATATCGGCGCCGGCCTCCACAGCCTCGCGCACCATGTCCAGGTTTTCGCACTCGATCTCGACCGTCGTGGTAAACGATGCATGGACGCGCGCCATCTCGATCGCACGCGTCACGCCACCGGCGGCATCGATGTGGTTGTCCTTGAGCATGACGGCCGTCGACAGGTTGTAACGGTGGTTGCTGCCGCCGCCGATCTCGACTGCGGTCTTCTCGAAAACGCGCATGCCCGGCGTGGTCTTGCGTGTGTCGACGAGCACGGTCTTGGTGCCCTCGAGCACCGCAGCCATCTGATGTGTATAGGTAGCGATACCGCTCATGCGTTGCAGGTAGTTGAGCGCCACGCGCTCGCCCGAAAGCAGCACGCGCGCATCGCCGCGCACCTGACCCACGTGGTCGCCGGCGTGCACCTCGTCACCATCGGCAACATCAAACAGCACCGAGCTCTGCGAATCCAGCAGCTCAAAGGTGCGAGCGAACACATCAAGTCCCGCGATGATGCCATCGGCCTTGGCGATAAGCTCCACCGTAGCGGGACGCGCCGTGGGGCACACGCTCGCCGTGCTCACGTCCTCAAAGGTAATGTCCTCGCGCAGAGCCTGCAGAATCAGATCATCGACGACGAGCTTCATGGTAATGGGATTCATGGTCTACTCCTCCACGGCCTGCGTGCCGGCGGCACGGGCCAAATCATCGATTGCCAGGGTGTCGGCGCTCAGGGCGCGATGGCGGCCATCGAGCGCGGGATCGCCCGCCTGCTCCACGGCCAGCGACTCGCCGGTACGCATGTACCACGCGGCGCGACGACCCCAGACCAGCGCCTCGAGCAGGCTGTTTGATGCAAGGCGGTTCTTGCCGTGAACGCCGTTGCAGGCCGTCTCACCGGCGGCGTAGAGCTCAGGCATCGAGGTGCGACCGTCTTTGTCGACCCATACACCGCCCATAAAGTAGTGCTGCGTGGGCGTGACAGGTATAGGCTCGTCCAGGATGTCGCGGCCGTCCTCCAGGCAGCGCGCGCGGATGTTGGCGAAGTGCCCGGTCACCACGTCGCGCTCGACGGGGGCAAAGCTCAGCCACTCGTGCTCGGTACCGTCCTGCTTCATCTGCTCGCGAATGGCGGCGGCGACCACATCGCGCGGCTGAAGCTCATCGGTAAAGCGCTCGCCGGCGGCGTTGAGCAAAATCGCGCCCTCGCCGCGGCAGCTCTCGCTGATCAGGAAGGTGCGGCCCGGCTGCGGCGAGAACAGCCCCGTGGGGTGAATCTGCACGTAGTCCAGGTGCTCCATCTTAATGTCATGCTCCTGAGCGATGTAGCAGGCATCGCCCGTGAGCTGCGGGTAGTTAGTCGAATGGTCGTACACGCCGCCGATACCGCCCGTCGCCCACAGCGTATGGCGGGCATGGATCTCAAACGGCTCGCCGGCATGCACGCCCTCGGCGGCGTTTGCCAGCTCGTCGGCGGGACGAACCGAGTTGTCCTCGTCCACGGGAACGGCGACGACGCCGGTGCACACCGTAGCGCCATCACGCTCGCCCGTCAGGATGTCGGTCATGGCCACGTGCTCCAAGATCTGCACGTTATCCAGCTTGCGAACGGCCTGGAGCAGTTTGGTCGTGATCTCCTTGCCCGTAATGTCGGCATGGAAGGCAATACGCGGACGGCTGTGCGCGCCCTCGCGGGTAAAGTCGAGGCTGCCGTCGGCCTTGCGCTCAAAATCCACGCCTATCGCCAGCAGGTCGTTGATGACCGAGCGGCTCGAGCGAATCATGATGTCGACGCTCTCGCGGCGGTTCTCGTAGTGGCCGGCGTGCATGGTGTCCTCAAAGAAGGCATCGTAATCCAAGCCTTCGGGCAGCACGCAGATACCGCCCTGCGCAAGCATCGAGTCGCACTCGTCGACAGCGCCCTTGGAGAGCATGATCACGCGCGTGCTCGTCGGCAGATTGAGGGCCGCGTACAGGCCCGCCACGCCGCAACCGGCAATGACAACGTCGCACTCCATATCGGGGTATTGTTTGGTTTCCACAGGAATCCTCTCCCTTGTAATGTGACATAAGGGACTGCCCCTCATGTCACATCGTTCTAGCGCGCCGCGTACTCGAGCATGCGGTCGAGCGTAAGTTTGGCCTGGTCGGCCGCCTCGTCCGACACGCCGATCTGTACCTCGCCCTCGCCCGTCTCCAGGCATCGCACGAGCTTTTCGAGTGTGATGAGATCCATGTTGACGCAGGTGGGCTGCACCGCGGGAAAATAGAACTTTTTGCCGGTGCCCTCGCAGCGGCGCTCGAGCTCGTAGAGCACGCCGCGGACCGTCACGATGATGAACTCACTCGCGTCCGAATCCTCGGCGTACTTGATGATGCCGGCGGTGGAGCCGATGTAGTCGGCCTCGGCCAGCACGTCGGCCTTGCATTCGGGGTGCGCCAGCACGAGCGCGTCGGGATGCGCCTCCTGCGCATCGACGATCCGCTCGACGGTGATGATGTGATGGCGCGGGCAATAGCCATTGTTGAGGATGACGTGCTTTTGCGGCACCTGCTCGGCTACGAAGCGGCCCAGGTTTTGATCGGGGATGAACAGGACGTGTTGCTGCGGCAGTTCGGACACGATCTTGACGGCGTTGGAGCTGGTGACGCACACGTCACTCCAGCTCTTGATCTCGACCGTCGAGTTAACGTAGCAGACCACGGCAAGGTCGTCGCCGTACTCGGCGCGAGCCGCGTCGACCGTCTCGCGCTTGACCATGTGCGCCATGGGGCAGTCCGCGCCCGGCTCGGGCAGCAGCACGGTCTTGGTGGGGTTGAGCAGCTTGGCGCTCTCGCCCATAAACTCCACGCCGCACAGCACGATGGTCTGCTGCGGCAGGCTCTTGGCGAGCTTTGCCAGGTAGAAGCTGTCGCCGACGTAATCGGCAACGGCTTGGACCTCGGGCGCCACATAGTAGTGCGCCAAGATCACCGCGTCACGTTGGGTTTTTAGTTGCTGAATGGCCTCGACGAGCTCTGCGGGCACCAGTGCCGCGCGCTCCGTTGCCGTCGTTGCCGATGCTAGGCCAGCCGCGATATCGCGTGCAAGCTCCGACGCATCCATGTTCGCGCTCTGTGCCATCAAGGCCCCTCTCTTTTGGCGAATCTTGGGGCTTTAGTATGACACCTAGGTTTACAGCTGACAAGACAGCTGTAAACCTAGGTGTAAAGTTGAAATAAAGATTCAATCATGCGGCAGGTCCATTTTCGAACTGGCAAGCTGAGGATAGTCGAGCTCTCGATAGCGCAGGAGGCATCTTTAGGCGAGCGCCGCGCATGGTCGACGGCATGCCCGTAGCCGGACACACCGGACACGGCTTTGGAACCAAGAGCATTAAGCTTGCCGTTGAGCGCATGAACGGCAACTGCCAGTTCCGCATCAACGGCGACCGGTTTGAACTGCGCGCCGTAATGTAGGGACGCGACAGGCCGGCAGCCGCGTTCGACCCGCTGGGGCTGCTCTGTCGGCGCCGGACCGCTACAGCGGCGCGGCTGCCGGGGTCAGCTGTTTGATGTATGCCCACATGCGCTGCTTGGCGGCTTTGTCAGTAAGCGCCGCCTCAAAACCGTCGAGCGCGAGCACGCGACGACCCTGTACATGGGCGACCAAGCCAGGCTTGAGCATAGCGGTATCGAAGTCGTCGATTGCCACGAGCATGTCGGCATAGGTCTCGCGCATGGTATCGGCCGCGCGATCGTCCAACAGCAAGACCGCCTCGGGGTCCAAGGCCTCGAGCGCCTCGCGGAACAGCTCGCACGGCAGGCCCTCGCCTGCCGCAACCGCTCCGTCGCCCGCGCCGGCAACGCTCGCCAACACGCAAAAATCCTCTGGCGCGTAGCCGATGGCGCCGAGCGCCTTGCGCAGCGCGGCACCGTCCGGACCGGCAGCCAGCTCGCCGCCCGCACGCTCGGCGTCGTCTAAATCACCTTTTACCAGCACAATCGGCGAGCACGCGTTGCCTGCGATACGCACGCCGCGACCCGCGAGCGATGCGAGCTCCTGCTCGGTCGCCTGGGCGATAGCTTCTTTTTTCTGGCTTTGTGACGTGGACATGCGCTCTCCAATCGTTTACGTGCTCACCATTATATAAAAGAGCCGACCGCGAGTGGTTGCTTTGCGGGCCGTTGGGTATAAGCACGGTCGTACTGAGTTTTACGCGGCTGAGCCGCGTCGCACTATGGAGGTCACCATGGCTGACATTAAGCAGATTACCCCCGAGAACTTCGATTCCGTCGTTAACGGCAGCCTTCCCGTGCTGGTTGATTTTTGGGCACCGTGGTGCGGTCCCTGTCGTTCGCTCTCGCCCATCGTTGACGAAGTGGCCAACGAGCTGACCGGCAAACTTGCCGTCGCCAAATGCAACGTCGACGACAATCAGGACCTGGCCATGAAGTTTGGCGTCATGAGCATCCCCACGCTGGTTGTCTTTAAGAACGGCGAGGAAATCGACCGCTCCGTTGGCGCGCTGCCCAAGGCCAGGCTGCAGGCACTGCTTGAGAAGCACCTGTAATACGCCGGTCATGTGCTGCCGTCCATGAGCGGTTTTGCGCCGCTCACCGGAGAGCCGAGTGCTGCGCCCGCGACCACGGATAGTATGGTAATCACAAACAGCCCCCAGTGAACGGGTGCGGGTCGGACGGACTCGCACCCGTTTTCTTATGCGGCGATGCGCAAAGCGGGCGTAGTAGAATCTGAACCACTGATTAGACCCGTACAAAAGGAGACTTTCCATGCATGATGTCGGAATGAACATGAGCCAGCTTGCCATGAGCGTCAAGCAGGTCGACGACACGATCGAGCTCGCCCACGAGTGGAGCCATCAGCTGCTGCATGCAACCGAGAACTTTGATATGGAGCGCATTGGCGCCAAGCTCGAGGCCGCCATGGCGGCGCTCCACGAGGCCCACGACGCACTCGAGGGCTACGAGGAGGCCATCGAGGCCGACCATAACTCCGTTGGCTCCGTAAAGCTGGTGTAGCGTGACCGAGCACGAGCACACCTGCGATCACGGACACGAGCATCCGCACGGGCCGACCGGCGACGCGGGCTGCCGTTGCAGTGGCTCCGCCTCCGAGCTGGTCCGTTTTTCGGTCACCGCGCCAGACGACCTGCTGCGCCGCTTTGACGAGCAAATCGCGCGCCGCGGTGACGTGGCCAACCGCTCCGAAGCTGTACGCGACCTGATTCGCGCCTCGATTGCCAAGGAGCAGATGCGAACGCCCGACGAGCAGGTCATCGGATCGCTCACCATGATTTACGACCATCACACCGGCGATCTGACGCGCCGCCTGGACGAGGTGCAGCACGACTACACCGACGAGATTGTATCGACCATGCATGTGCACCTGGACCATCACAACTGCTTGGAGATTCTGGCGCTTAAGGGTCGCGGCGAGCGCGTCTACGAGCTGGCAGACCGCCTGCTGGGCCTGCGCGGCGTTAAACACGGCGAGCTCACCTGCGCCGCCACCAAGCAGAGTCTGGGGCTGTAACGGCACACATTTCAATGAAGGAGGGTCGCATGCGACATGCGCATATCCATGTAACGGGCATTGTGCAGGGCGTCGGCATGCGACCGTTTGTGTATCGCGAGGCCATGGCGCACGGCATTTGCGGCTGGGTACTCAACGCGGGCGATGGCGTGCATATCGAGGCACACGCTCAAAGCGAGTCGCTCGACGAATTTATCGCCGCGCTTTCTGAGCATGCGCCTGCGGCGTCTCGCGTGGAGCATGTCGAGGTTGTGGACCTAGCACCCGGCGACTGGGACGCCGCTAACGAGCAGGGCTTTCGCATTGTGGCGTCGCAGGATCAAACTGCCCACACGACGCTCATCTCACCCGACATCGCCACGTGCGACGACTGCCTGCGCGAGCTGTTCGACCCCGCCGACCGACGCTTTCACTATCCCTTTATCAACTGCACCAACTGCGGACCGCGCTTTACCATCATTCGCTCGCTGCCCTATGACCGAGCGGCAACCTCGATGGATCGCTTTCCCATGTGCCCCACCTGCGCCGCAGAGTATGCCGACCCGCTCGATCGGCGGTTTCACGCGCAGCCCGATGCCTGCTTTGATTGCGGACCGCATATTACGTGGCGCGAGGCCGATCGCGGCGTTGTGCCAGCGGGTGTCGACGCAACACCAGCCGTCGGCTCCACGCGCGAGGCCAGCGATGCCATCATCGAACGCTGCGTCGATCTGCTGGCAGGCGGCGGCATCGTCGCCATCAAGGGTCTGGGCGGATTCCACCTGGCCTGCGTTGCCACCAACGAACAGGCGGTGCGCGAGCTGCGCCGTCGCAAGCGTCGCAGCAACAAGCCACTTGCCGTTATGGTGCGCGGCCTTGCCGACGCCGAGCGCCTGTGTCACATCGATGACGTTGAGCGCGATCTGCTGGCCGGCAGCGTTCGACCCATCGTGCTGCTGCGTCGCCGCGCAGCCGGCAGCGACACCCACGGCTCCCCCAACGCCCTCGAACTCGCACCATCTGTCGCGCACGACTTGCCCGAGCTTGGCGTCATGCTCCCCTACACCCCGCTTCAACATTTGCTGCTCGCCGCAGCCGTGGCGCACGGCATGCGAGCACTCGTCATGACCAGCGGAAACCTGAGCGAAGAGCCCATCGAGACCGACGATGCCCTTGCATGGGAGCACCTTGCTGCCGCCGGCATCGCCGATGCGCTGCTCGGTAACGACCGCGCGATTCTGTCGCGCTACGACGACTCCGTGGTACGCGTGGTCGACGGTGACGTCATGCCCGTGCGTCGCGCACGCGGATATGCGCCGCAGCCGCTGTCGTTGCCGGCGCTCGACGGCACCACGCCCTGCGTGCTCGCCTGCGGTCCGCAGCAAAAAGGCACGGTCGCGCTCACGCGCGAGGACGCCGACGGTCATACGACCTGTTTTGCGTCGCAGCATATCGGCGATGTCGAAAACGGCGCGGCCTTCGATGCTTGGAGTGCCGCGCGCTCGCGTCTGGAAAATCTCTTTGACCTGGCGCCTGCCGCCTTGGCATGCGACATGCATCCCAGCTATCTGTCGAGCCAATGGGCGCGCGAACAGGCACGGGAGCACAATCTGCCGCTTATCGAAGTCCAGCACCATCATGCGCACATCGCGAGCGTAATGGCAGAGGCGATTGTCGCAGGCCGGCTTGCGCCCGATGCACGTGTCCTCGGCATCGCCTTCGACGGCACGGGTGCCGGCACCGATGGCACCATATGGGGCGGCGAGTTTCTTATCGCCCGTCTCGCCGATGTTGAGCGCGTCGCGCATCTGCGCACCTGGGCGCTTCCCGGTGGCGCCGCATCCGTACACGATGCCCGCCGCAACGCCTTTGCCCTGCTCAGCGAGCTCGACCTGCTCGAGCACCCAGGAGCCGTGGGGCTCTTGAACAGCCTTGACGAGCAAACGCGCAGCATAACGGCAACGATGATCGAGCGCGGCATCAACAGTCCGCGCACCAGCAGCATAGGTCGCCTGTTTGATGCCGCAGCCGCGATTTTGGGCATTTGCGGCCAGGCAACCTACGAGGGCGAACCCGCCATCGAGCTCGAAGCCGCCGCTTGGCGTGCACTGGACGGCGAAATCGCCCATTTTCCCGACGACAACGCCGGCTATTTCGCATCTGGCCCATCGTGGCTGGACGGCCCCGATGTTCTGGACCAGAAAGCACTCTTCGAGGCACTTTTGGGAGAAATTGAAGCCGGAGCGCCCGCCGACAGGCTCGCACTCGACTTCCATGTCGCCGTCGCGCGCTCCTCGGCACACATCGCCAGCGATATCTGCGCTCGCGAGGACATCGACACCGTCGCGCTCTCGGGCGGCGTGTTCATGAACCGACTTCTGCTCCAGCTCCTCACCCGCGAGCTCAAAAGCGCAGGCCTTACTGTCCTTGTCCCCCACACCGTACCCGTCAATGACGGCTGCATCGCCTACGGTCAGGCGGCGGTCGCAAGCGCTCGTCTTGCGCAGACTGCATCGCAGTAGCTCGCTCTCGCACGCCATTGTGCCCAACCGTCTCACAGGCGTAACGCGTTTGCCCGCGAACCCCGCGAGCGCTACCATCAACTGATGGATTATTAAGCGCCCATCCAGCGCAAAGCGTATAAAAGGGGAACAATATGTGCCTTGCCGTTCCAGGCAAAGTAGTCAAACGCGACGACGACCTCAAGGCCACCGTCGACATGATGGGCATCGAGCGCCCCGTGTCGCTGCGACTCGTGCCGACGGCGCAGGTCGGCGACTATATTCTCGTACACGCCGGCTTTGGCATCCAGATCGTCGACGAGCAGGAAGCGCAAGAAACGCTCGAGCTCGTTAATGCCATGAGCGAACTGGTCGAAGAAGACCAACTTGCCACCAACCCGGCCGAGGCATACTAGTGGCGGCCGGACAGCCGGCTCGCTCCGGTATCGACTTTTCGGCATTTCGCGATTCCAAGCTGGCCCGCGAGCTCATCGAACGCATCCGTGAACTCGTCGGCGACCGCACCATCAACCTTATGGAAGTCTGCGGCACGCACACCGTGAGCATCGGCCGCTATGGCTTTCGCTCCATTATGCCAGCCGGGCTCAAGCTGCTGAGCGGACCGGGCTGCCCCGTCTGCGTTACCGCCAACCGCGACATCGACCACGCGATCGCGCTCGCCAACATAGACGGCGCCATCATCACCACCTTTGGCGACATGATGCGCGTGCCCGGATCGTCCACCTCGCTCGCCGCGCAAAAGGCGGCAGGGCGCGACATCCGCATCGTCTACTCCCCGCTCGACGCGCTCGACGTTGCCGAGCAAAACCCCGATCGCCCGGTCATTTTTATGGGCGTGGGCTTTGAAACCACAACGCCCACCATCGCCGCCGCCATCTTGGAGGCCGAGGCGCGCGGGCTTTTGAACTTCTCGGTCTATTGCGCCCACAAGACCACGCCGCCGGCGTTGCGCGCCATCGCCAACGACCCCGAGACCGCCATCGACGGCTTTATCCTGCCGGGCCACGTCGCCACCATCACGGGCTTGGCGCCCTTTAGCTTTTTGGTCGACGAATTCAATACCCCGGGTGTGGTCACGGGATTTGAGCCGGTCGATATCCTGCAGGGCATCCGCATGCTGGTCCAGATGGTTGTCGAGGACAGGCCCGCGATTGACAACGCCTACCGCCGTGGCGTCAACGCAGACGGCAACCCCGTGGCGCGCCAGCTGGTCGAGCAGGTGTTTGAGCCATGCGACACCACTTGGCGCGGGCTGGGGCCGATTGACAACTCGGGCCTTTCCATCCGCCCCGAGTTCTCACGCTTTGATGCCCGCGCTCGCTTTGACGTGCCCGTTGAGGCGACGGTCGAGCCGCGTGGGTGTCGCTGCGGCGACGTGCTGCGCGGGGCCATTACGCCGAGCAGCTGCCCGCTCTTTGGCCGCACCTGCACGCCCGAACACCCCGTCGGCCCGTGCATGGTGAGCTCCGAGGGCAGCTGCGCGGCTTACTACCGCTACCGTAACTAGTCCGGACGCACCCGCACACTGGCACCACCCACGATTGGAGTTTTCGATATGTCCCGTACTGCCACCGATAGCACCGTCCTGTTGGGCCACGGCTCTGGCGGTCAGATGATGAAGCGCATCATCGATGAGGTCTTTTTGGATGCCTTTGGGTCGCCCGAGCTGCTCGAAGGCAACGACGCCGGCGTCGCCGCGCTGCCCGCGAGCGGGCGCGTCGCTATGTCGACCGACAGCTTTGTAGTCTCGCCGCAGTTCTTCCCCGGTGGCAACATCGGCCGCCTTGCCGTGTGCGGAACCGTCAACGATGTCGCGACCTCGGGCGCCAACGTGCGCTACCTGTCGTGCGGCTTTATCCTCGAAGAGGGTTATCCCATGGATAAGCTCCGCCAGATTGTGCAGACGATGGCCGAGACGGCGCGCGAGGCGGGCGTGTCCATAATCACGGGCGACACCAAGGTGGTCGAGCGCGGCGGGGCCGACGGTGTCTATATCAATACCGCCGGCGTGGGCGAAGTGCCCGCGGGTGTGGCGCTCAGTGGCGCAAACTGCCAGCCTGGCGATGTCATCCTAGTGTCGGGTACACTCGGCGACCACGGCATCGCCATCATGAGTCAACGCGAGGGCCTGGCGTTTTCGAGCACGATCGAAAGCGATGCCGCGCCGCTCAACCACTTGATTGCCGACGTTTTGGCCGCAGCGCCCGGCACGCGTTGCTTTCGCGACCCCACGCGCGGTGGCCTGGCGTCCACACTCAACGAGTTTGCCCAGGCCAGCGGTGTTGCCATGGAGGTCGACGAGGATGCCGTGCCCGTGCGTCCCGACGTGCAGGCCGCCTGCGAGATGCTCGGCTACGATGTGCTGCAGGTGGCAAACGAGGGCAAGATGGTCGCCGTGGTGCCGGCCGAGCAAGCCGATGCCGCGCTAACCGCCATGCGCGCCGCGCGCTACGGCGAGAATGCCGCCATCATCGGTCGCGTGCTGCCGCTTGCCGATGACGCCCGCCCCGCTGTGCGCGTTCGCACCGGCTGGGGCTCGACCCGCATCCTCGACATGCTCGTGGGAGAGCAGCTGCCGAGAATTTGCTAGGGTGGAACCGCACGGTCGGCGCGATGTGACCCGATATCCCTGAAGATGTTCAGATTCCAAGCACGCCCAACGCGGAAGCCCAGTATTATGAGGTGCGTTTTGAAACCCAATGACGGGAGCTTTCATGGCAGCAGCTTTTTCCCATGTAATCTTTGACCTGGACGGCACCATCCTCAACACGCTCGAGGACCTGGCGGCCGCCGGCAACCATACCTGCGAGACGCACGGCTGGCCCACGTTTGCCGTTGACGAGTACCGCTACAAGGTGGGAAACGGCATGCTCAAGCTGGTTGAGCGCTTTATGCCTGCCGAGTACGCAGGCGACGGCCGTATGTTTGAGCAGACGCTCGCCGAGTTTAGGGCTTATTACGGCGAGCACAAGGAGGACCACACCGCCCCCTATGCCGGCACAATCGAGATGCTCGACCGCCTGCGTGCCGCGGGTGTGCAGCTTGCCGTGCTCACCAACAAGGACCACGTCTCGGCAGCTCCGCTTATCGAGAAATACTTTGGTTCCGAGCGCTTTGCGCTGGTGCAGGGCCGTGTCGATGCGTTTCCGCCCAAGCCCGAAGCACCCGTCACGCTGCACGTGATGGAGGAGCTGGGTGCCGATCCGGCAACCACGCTCTATGTGGGCGATTCCAATGTCGATATCCTGACCGGCCACAACGCCGGCCTTAAGAGCGCGGGCGTCAGCTGGGGCTTCCGCGGCCGCGCAGAGCTGGAAGCCGCCGGCGCCGACTACGTGGTGGACAGCCAGGCAGAGCTCACGGCGCTGGTACTGGGCGAGTAACCGCTCATCCCTTCCACGGGTAGCTAATGTGGGACGGGACTCTTTTAGCTGCCCCCACAACAAAGAAATGTCCCCGACTGCCGGCAGAAAAGGAACGTCCCCAAGTGCCGCCTTCGACAGCGATGGCAACGCCACAGGCACAAGTGCCACTTTAAGCCAGCCAAGAGAACGCCGTTGTTTTGGCAACGACAGCGAAAGCCCGCCAGAGCGAGCAAGGTGCCTTGAAACAAGGCGGCATTGACCTTCTGGTCATGCCGCCGAAGTTGAAAGGCAGATTGCCGCTCTGGCGGGCTTGCAGCGTCGAGCAGTTGCGGCGTTTGGTAAAACGCCGCAACGAACTAGCTCATCATCGCATTCATCATCTCAGTGGTTGCGGAATCGTCGGCAGACCACTCGTTATCCTCGTTGGCGGAATACTTAAAGGTGACCTTGGTGTCCTTGGTCTTAGCGGCCTTGGTCACGTCGACCATGACCTGGCCGGCCATCTTGTACAGGTCTTCCTCGGAAGGCATCGTATCGAGCGCGGCGATCTTCTCCTGATACTGGGTGGCGAAATCTCCGACGATCTTGTTCATGGACTTGCAGGTGATGGTAACCTCGGCGGTCGCGGTACCCTTGTCCTCATCGACCGTCACATCACCGATCTTGTAATCAAAGCCCTCGAGATAGCTCTTGGCATACTCCTTGGGATCGATGCCCAGCTGCTCAAACTCGTCGCCCGAAGCCTCTTCCAGGCCGGAGAGGAAGTCATCGCCGCCGTTCTTGATCTCGTCGAACTGGCTCGTAAGGTCGTTGGTGATGAGCTCCTCCACCGAAGGCCCTCCGCAGCCGGAAAGCAAAACCACGCACGCGACCAGGGCAGCCATCAGGGGCGCAAGCAGCAGCTTCTTTTTCATGACATTCCTCCAAACAAGCGGCGTTGCGTTTCCCGCGCAGCGCACGTCGTGACAGTAAGTCCATATTAGCAGCCCAGCCCAACCCCCAGCGTCGCAAAAGCGCAGGCGGCTGAATTTGACGAACGAATGACCCGCATAGCAAGCCCCCTGCAATAAAATGCGCCTGCTCAGCCTATTAAAAAAGGGTGGCCGGATAACCCGACCACCCTTGTACATCTTCTGGATGCCGCAGACTACTTGCGGACGACCTTAACGATAGCGTCACCGGCGGCGACGGCAGACTCAGCCTCGACGGCAAGCTCGACGTCGGCGAACTCGGCAGTGTTGGACACGGCCACGACGACGCAGTCCTTGTAACCGGCGGCAGCGATCTTGGCGCGGTCGATCTTGAGTATGGGCTGGCCGGCCTTCACGACGTCGTCGGCCTTGACGAAGCCCTCGAAGCCGTCGCCGTTCATGTTGACGGTATCGACGCCAACGTGCACCAAAACCTCGATGCCGCTATCGGACTGCAGGCCCACGGCGTGACCCATGGTGACGGTTACCTTGCCGTCGCAGGGAGCGTAGACCAGGTCGTCCTCGGGCCACACGGCGCAGCCCTTGCCCAGAACCTCGCCACCAAAGACGGGATCGGGCACGTCGGCCATCTTGATGACCTTGCCCTTGACGGGCGAGCACAGCACGTCGGCGCCGGCAGAAGTAGAGATGGAGGCCGGAGCAGCAGCTGCCGCGGGCTCAGCCTTCTTCTTGAACATATCAAACAGACCCATACGTTTTCTCCTCTTGATTAAGCGCAACGTTATGCGCATGCCTATGGTGATTATAGTGCCAAATGATCAAATTGCTAAGGTGAGGGCTCGAATCGCAAGCCCTTCCAAGCCCTTCCCAAAACCTTTTCCCCAGTGGCACTCATATTGTCGATTAATCCAGACCCTCGGTGCCGTTGGACTTGATGATCTTCTGGTATGCGAAGAAGCTGTCCTTGCGGCGGCGCTCGTAGGTACCGGTGCCGTCGTCGTACTTATCGACGTGGATGAAGCCGTAGCGCTTGCGCATCTCGCCAGTGCCGGCGGAAACCAGATCGATGGGACCCCACCAGGTGTAGGCAACCAGGTCAACGCCATCGGCAATGGCCTCGCCCATGGCCTTGATGTGGCTCTGCAAGTAGGCGATGCGATACGGGTCGTGGATGGAACCGTCCTCCTCGACCTCGTCGTAAGCGCCCATGCCGTTCTCGACCACCATCAGCGGAATCTCGTAGCGAGCGTAAATCTCGTTGAGGGCGATGCGCAGGCCCAACGGATCGATCTGCCAGCCCCAGTCGGTGGACTCCAGATAGGGATTCTTGCCGCCAAAGGTCATGTTGCCCTCGGTCATCTCGTGGTCCTTGTGGGTGCCCACGGTGCCGGACATGTAGTAGCTAAAGGTGTAGAAATCAACCTTGCCGTCGGCGATATCCTGCAGGTCGCCGTCCTCCATCACGAGCTCGACATCGTTCTCGGCCCAGAAGCGCTTGGCATAGAACGGGTACTTGCCGCGCACCTGCACGTCGGAGCAGTACCAGTTCATGGTATTCATCTCCTGCTGCGTGGCGAACACGTCGGCCGGATCGCACGTCGCGGCATAGGAAAGGATGAAGCAGTCCATGTTGCCCATCTTAAACTGCGGGTAATGCTCGTGGGCATAGCGTACGACACGGCCGCTGGCGACAAACTGGTGATGCAGAGCCTGCATACGAGCCTGCGGCGTAGTGTGGACCGCCGACGCCGGACCCTCAAAGCCCTGAATCATGCTGGTCTCAAAGAGGTTGCCCATGTCCTGGGTACCGCAGTTAATCTCGTTGAAGGTGAGCCAAAACTTGACCTTGTCCTGATAGCGGTCGAAGACGGTCTGGCAGTACTTCTCAAAGAAGCCGATGAGCTCGCGGCTTGCCCAGCCGTTGTATTTCTCGACCAGGTGATAGGGCATCTCGTAGTGCGAGAGGGTCACGAGCGGCTCGATATTGTGAGCACGCAGGCAGTCGAAAACGCGGTCGTAGAAGGCGAGGCCGGCCTCGTTGGGCTCAACGTCGTCGCCGTTGGGAAAGATACGGCTCCAGGAGATGGACATGCGGAACATATTGAAGCCCATCTCGGCGAACAGCGCGATGTCCTCCTCGTAGTGATGGTAGAAATCGATACCGTCATGATTGGGGTAGAAGCGGTTGGGGTCGATGTCGATCGTAATCTGACGCGGCTCCTTGTAGCTACCGCCCAAGAAATGGTCGTCGACGGAAGGACCGCGGCCGTCCACGTTCCAAGCGCCCTCAAACTGGTTGGCGGCGGTGGCGCCACCCCAATAGAAACCTTCGGGGAACTTGATGTTTGCCATGAGCATCTCCTTTGCATCGCGGATCGATAAGCTGAGTATCGCCTGCGCGCGGGACGGGCAGAAGCGGGCGTACCAAACCCGACACTTCTTTTCGCGCCCACGGACCGCCGCCGCCCCGTCTCTGACACTTCCTGATACCGACCAAAAAGGGACAGGTTTATTTTGGCAGGTTTTATCTGGGCGAACGTCGGCGATAGGCGGCCGGCGTGCAGCCATAGCGCTCGGCAAATTTTTTGTAGAAGAAGCTCATATTGGCATAGCCCACCTCGCGCGCTGCGGCCTCTGCAGTAGCACCGGTGTCGAGTAGCGCCGCCGCGCGTGTCAGGCGACTCTCCTGCACGAGCTGCATAAATGTGCGGCCCGTCTGCCGCTTGAGCAGTGCGCTTGCATAGTTGGGACTCAAGTGCAGGTGGCGGGCCAAATCGTCGAGTGTGCAATCGCAAGCATGCCGCTCGATGTAGCTCATCGCCGCCGCAACCTGCGCCGAGGGAAGCGCGGGTGCGCCCGTTTGCAGCAGCGCGGCCTCGTAGCTTTGCATGAGCTCGACCAGCAGCAGCTCAAACAGCCTCGACACGATCTGGGGGCTTGCTGTCGTCGGCTCCAGGAGCTCGCACAACATCTCCTGCATATACCGGCGCACGCGGCGGCTGTTGCCCGTACGGAAATGCACGTGCCCGCGATGATCGGTCTCGTCGTTAAGTGCGTTGAGCAGGAACTGCGAGACGGCACTTGTGGGCGAAAGGCTTTGCTCCAGACTGCGGCGCAGCATCGGCCGCGAAATGACAATGCTCAACATCAGGTCATGCTCGCCGAGCTCGTCTACGGCATGCGGGCAGGCGGCATCGAGCAGAAGCACCTCGTTTTGGGCGAGTGTGAGTTGCGCACCATTGACAATCTGTGGCGCGCTCCCTCGATAGACATAGCTGATTTCGACATAATCGTGCACGTGCTCCGGCACGGGGTTAAAGCGCGAGTTGCGCACAATCGACAGGCCCTCGGGCATGCCTTCTTGGTGCAGGGCGTATGTCGCGTTACCGATTTTATGAACATGCCTGCCATCGATATCTGCCTGTTGACCCCGTCTAAATGCATCGTTCCAGTCATAGCGAGCGCCCGCGCAGTAAGCGCGCTCACTGTCGGTCAGCTCGAGCAAAAGATTGTCCAAACATGCGATATCCATGGCGCCACCATCGTTGATTTAGTCATATTTAGCCGTGGTTTTGATATTAGCAGGGCAGCGCGGACGACATACCCTGAACTCGCAAAGGTTTAGAAGGTTGGTTCTGGCATGTGGCACGCGTCCCGGCGCTTCGCCAAGCAGCTGCGGGGTGGCGTTTGCCCAGATAAAACCGGCCAAAATAAACCTGTCCCTTTTTGGCAGGTTTTGAAGGAGTGAGTATGGTGGCATATGACAACCATGTGCTTCCGTTCTTGTGGCTCAAGGGCGAAGAACGCGAGACGATTACCGAATACTTAGAGCAAATTGCCGGGGCGGACATCCGTGAAGCCTGCCTTGAGTCGCGCACGCATCCCGAGTTTTGCCGCGATGGCTGGTGGTCCGACCTGCGATTTATCATTGGCGAGTGCAAGCGCCTGGGCCTGAAGATCTGGCTGCTCGATGATGCCCACTTTCCCACGGGCTACGCCAACGGCGCGCTTTCAGGCGAGGATGTAGACCCCACGCTCAAGAAGACCGTGCTTAAGCATCACACGGTAACGGTCGTTGGACCCCAGCCGTCCACGACCATCAAGCTCGGCAACCTCATGGATCCCACGGAGCACTTTGTGGGCGCGGCGGGTTTTGACGCTACCGGCGTGCCGCTCGACCTTGAGCTCGCCGTTGAGCAGACCGTGGACAGCATTCCCGCCCGCCTGCGCTTTGACGCCCCCGCCGGCGTTACCACCCTCGAGCTCTACGTCACCAGCCAAAAGACCGGCTTTCGCGATGAATACATCAACATGGTCGACGCCGATTCGTGCCGCATGCTCATCAACGCCGTCTACGAACCCACGTTTGAGCATCTGGGCGACGAGTTCGGCAAGACCATCCTGGGGTTCTTTACCGATGAACCGGGCTTTATGAACGAAAAGGGTGCGACCCTCGAAGACGCTTCTACCAGCAGCTTTATCGGACGCGGCGACATGGCGCTGCCATGGTCGGACGAACTTGAGCGACGCCTGCACGAGGCACTGGGCACAAATTGGCTGAGTGAGCTCCGCGAGCTTTGGACGCGCGACCCCGCCGGCGCTCGGGTCCGCCACACCTACATGGACATCGCCACGCAACTCTACCGTGCGTGCTTTGACGAGCAGATTGGTGACTGGTGCCGCGAGCGCGGCGTTATGCACATTGGCCATGTAATCGAGGACAAGAGCTGCCACACACGCTTGGGCCAGGGCGCTGGGCACTACTTCCGCGCTGTCGCCGGTCAGGACATGGCGGGCATCGATGTGGTTATTAACCAGCTCGCCCCCGGCATCGACCACGGCCCTTACAGCTACTTCCATGGCGCATGGAACATGGAGTTCTTTACCTACGCGCTTGCCAAACTGAGCTCTTCGGCTGCGCGCCTCGACCCCAAAAAGCAAGGGCGCTGCATGGCCGAGGTCTTTGGCGCCTTTGGCTGGCACGAGGGCTTGCGCGAGATGAAGTGGATTGCCGACCACATGCTCGTCCGCGGCGTCAATTGGTTTACGCCGCACGCGTTTAGCATGGCGCCCTTCCCCGATTGGGACTGCCCGCCGCACTTTTACGCGCACGGCAACAACCCGCAGTGGCCGCACTTTGGCCAGCTCATGAGCTATATGAACCGTACGGCAACGCTGCTTTCGGGAGGCTGTGCCACGCGCCCCGTCGCCATCCTGTACCATGCCGATGCCGAATGGGCCGGTAGCGCCATGCCTATCGAGCGCGTGGCGGCAGAGCTCACGCGCGCGCAGATCGACTTTGATTTTGTGCCCGCCGAGGCTTTTGAGGACAAGAGCCGCTACAAGGTTTCGATTGCCGATGGATTGCTTGGTGTTAACAACTGCCACTACCAGGCATTTGTTATGCCCGGTGTTACGTTTATTGGCGCGGAGACGGCAAAGGCGGCGAGATACATGACGGATGCAGGCGTTATGGTGCTTGCCGTCGACGAGGTGCCCGGCGCATTCTACGATTCCGATGGCGCGGTCGAGCTGGGAGGGCTCGCCGCAACGCCGCTCGCCGATGTCGCCCGCGCGCTTGCAAGCGCGGGACTGCAGACCGTTGTGCCTGACACACCGCAGCCCTGGCTACGCGCACTTCGCTACGAGCGAGCAGGCGAGACCTACGTTATGCTCGTCAACGAGCACCCACGCGAGCACATCGACTGCACGGTTGCACTTGCGACAGGCGAGCGCCTTTGCGGCACGCGGCTCGACCTGCTAAACGGTGCCGAGCCCGTTGCGTTTGACGGTGCGCTGGAGCTCGCACCCTTCGAGAGCTGCATCGTTGTTTTGCAAGCGAGCAACGAGGATGCGCCCGGAGACGGCGTAATCGACGCTGATACATCGCTCGGCCTGCGTATCGAAGGCCCATGGACCGTTGCCCTCTCCCCTGCCGGCAGCAATGGCGCCTTTGGTGAAGCACAAGAGCTCAAACACCTGGGCGACCTTACGGCCGATCTGTTCGCCGGCACCTGCGGCACCTACCGATATCATGCGTCGTTTGAGCTGGCCAACGATTGCACCGACGCCACGATCGACCTGGGAGACGTCTACGAAACCGCGACGCTCACGCTCGATGGACGCCCGCTCGGCACACGCATCTGCCCGCCCTACCGTTTTGCCGCCGGCGCGCTTTCCGCCGGTGCGCATGAGCTCGCGATCGACGTCATCAACACGCTCGACCATGCGATCCCCGACATCTTCGCCCTCACCGAGCCCGTCGCCCCCAGCGGCATCCTCGGCCCCGTTACCCTTTGCGGGCAAAACCTGCCAAAATAAACCTGTCCCTTTTTGGCAGGTTTGGCGAGTGTGGGAGTTCGCATGGATATCAAACGCAAGATCACCGAAGCGCAGGGCCTCACCCCCACCGAGCAACAGCTCGGCATTGCAGCCCTTGCCATCGGTCAGGACATCCGCGGACTTTCTATTAAGGAATTTGCCGCGCGCACCAACGTTTCGGTCGCGAGCGTACACCGTTTTTGCAAAAAGCTCGGTCTCGAGGGCTTCAAGGATCTCAAGGTCGAGCTTATTCGCTTGGCAACCGAGGCGGGAAACCGCCGCGACGTGGACATCAACTTTCCCTTTGATGCTACGTCCAGCCCCGCGCAGGTTATGGAGCGCATGGAGGGGCTCTACCAGACCACGCTGGCCGAAACGCAGGAGCTGCTCGACCCCACGCAGCTTGACCACGCCGCCAAGCTCATCGCGAACGCCCGACAGGTCGACATCTACACGGGCTCGCACAACCTCTATCCAGCGGGAATGTTCCGCGATCGCCTGCTCTCCGCCGGTAAAAGCGCGACGTGCCACGACGGTGCCGAGGCCCAGGTGCGAACGGCGCTCGCCTCGGGTCCCGACCATGCGGCAATCGTCATCTCCTACAGCGGCCTTGCCCCCAACCTCAAGGACATCTTGCCGATCCTCAGCAGTCGGCATGTCCCGGTCATCGTCATCGGTACGCCTTATTGCGCGCGCATTCATCCCGGCTTTGCCGCCTACCTTACGGTGAGTGACCACGAGAGCATGACGCATCGCATCACGCAGTTCGCCAGCCACATCGCCGTGCAATACGTGCTCGATTCGCTCTACAGCAGCTACTTCGCCAAAGACTACGCCCGCTGCGCCGAATTCCTAGAGCGCTCGTTTCCCTACACCCGCCTCCCGGGGCTTAAGTAGCGACGAGCGCTTTTGGACGCTTATCTAACGAGCGTGGATAATCTCCCACTTTGAGGCCGTCACCGAACCAAAACCGGGAGATTATCCACGCTCATTTCTGACCAGTCATTGGGGACGTTCTTAAATGACCAGTCAAACAAGAACGTCCCCAATGACTAGTCCGGCAACGCCGATGTTTTGGCAACGACAGCGAAAGCCCGCCAGAGCGAGCAAGGTGCCTTGAAACAAGGCGACATTGACCTTCTGGTCATGCCGCCGAAGTTGAAAGGCAGATTGCCGCTCTGACGGGCTTGCAGCGTCAACTGGTTACGCGGGCTGGTAAACCCGCGTAACTACCTACTCCCGAGCCCCATACTGCTCGTAGTAAGCGTCGATGGCGGCCTTGAGCTCGTCGTCGATGACAACCTTGCCGTCGATCTCGTGGTTGTAGAGGGTCTCGACGACCTCGGCCATGGAGACGATGCTCGCGACGGGAAAACCGTACTTGGCCTCGATCTCCTTCTGAGCGGTGGTCACGCCACCCTTGCCGACCTCCATGCGGTTGAGGGACACGATCAGGCCCTTGATCTCGACATCGGCAGCAGCCTTGACCTTAGGATAGGTCTCGTCGATGGACTTACCGCTGGTGGTGACGTCCTCGACCATGACCACGCGGTCGCCGTCCTGGGGCTCATAGCCCAGCAGGTTGCCCTTGTCGGCACCGTGGTCCTTGGCCTCCTTGCGGTCGCAGCAGTACTTGACCTCCTTGCCATACAGCTCGTGGTAGGCGATTGCGGTCACGACGGCCAGCGGAATACCCTTGTAGGCCGGTCCAAACAGCACATCAAAGTCGTCGCCAAAGTTATCGTGGATGGCCTGGGCGTAATACTCGCCCAGCTTCTTGAGCTGATAGCCCGTCACGTAAGCACCGGCGTTCATAAAGAACGGGGACTGACGGCCGCTCTTGAGCGTAAAGCTGCCGAACTTAAGGACGTCGGACTCAACCATGAACTTGATGAACTCTTGCTTGTAAGCCTCCATGCAGGCTCCTCTCGTAATCGCGTACGTGCCTTCCAGTTTAGCGCAGGCGAAGCGTCGATGCGGGCGCGCTTTGAGGCCACACCCCCGTTAGAGTAAGGGACTGGTCGGCGTCTCATACGTTAGTCATTTGGTGTCCAGGACCAGAAGAAGTTGATAAGGGCCACGCGCGAGGCGGTGCCGGTCTTTTTGTTGAACGAGGAAATGTGACGGTAGAGCGTGGAGCGCGAAAGGAAAAGCGTTGTGGCGATGTCCTGAACGCTCTGGTCCGAAACGACCAAGGCCTCAAGAATATCGCGCTCTGTAAGCTCAAAGGTGGCGACGAAGGCATCGAGGCGTTCATCGGACGTGAGCTCCGCTGCCTCCACGGGCTCGGGGTCGGAGCATGTGGGCGCAAGATCCCCACCAAGATCATCGGTGGCAGGCGCCAGCTCGTCCCGTATCACGGCGTCATCGGCTCGTTGCCCCAACTGTCCCAGCAGCGTAATCGCAATGCCCACAAACATCACGAGCGCCGCGCCGACCGCAGCCAGCACGTTTTGACTCGAGATGATCGCCACTGCCGGCGCCGTCACGAACATCGAGCACACGTTGTTGACGACGCGACCCATGCACGGCCAAAAATATGACCAGCGCGCATAAAGCGAGACGGCGGCATATTTTGTGGTAAAGAACACCACAAAGAAGCCTGAGCCCAGATAAAAGATGATCGTGGCAGCAAGCTCGTTGCCGCCATTGCCGTCGACGATGAGCACAAAGAACGAAAGCGTGGACAACATGGCGGCGCATGTCATGCCGATATTCATATACGAACGGCCGTGCAGGTCAAATAGGACGCCAGCGGCCAACGAGCTCACGACAAGCAACAGGCGCGGCCAGTCACCCAAATCAACGGCTCCGGTAGCATGCAGGGTTGTGAGGCCCGCGTTGAGAGCGGCGAATACGCCGGAAAGATACGCTGTCGCCACGGTCAAGCGAGCTACAGTGCGGCGGAATGCCGCCTTTGCCTCGGGATCGTCATGCCACTTGGCGCCATATTCCAGAGCATCTACCGAAAGCCCGGCAGCACTGGGTTCAAAGTTGGGATCGGACTCGTCGCGCAGCTTGGCGCGTCGGGCACCGTGGAGCAACGCCACCTGCACGATCGCACAGACAACCAGAACAGCCTGCTGAGGAATGCCGGCAGGCATCACCATATGATTGAGGACCTGCACCAGAACGCCTATGGCGTAAGAAAGTGCGGCGGCGCGCGCCAAGCAAGGCGTCCGCGCAAAGCGCCGTGCAAAGTTTGCGTGGGCAGTCGATCCGCAGTAGCCCAGCGCGCAGCACGCCATCAAACCGCCGGCAATTACCACCTCAACCCGAACCGCCATAATCAACAGCAGCAATGCCGCCACCAGCAAAACGCCCGTGACGTCACTTGTCGCGTCGATAGCATGGGGACGGTGATAGTACAGAATGGGACGCACAAAAAAGCCAATCACGCTCGCGCCGAGGACAAGGCTCTCATAAATAACGACCTCGTTCGAAGACACGAACTCGGCCATGCGCACGTCAAAGAGATACTCGCACGCCAAAAACGTGAAGAAGAACAGCGCCAGGCATATAATCTCCCGAATGCCCCGACGCAAATATGCGGTTGTGTCTCCCATGCCCCTCACGGTTAACCCCCGGCCGCTCAATTGTCTGGAATCTATTTTAATAAAGAATCAATCTCAATATCAAAGCCAAGCTCGAAATGCTGCCAATTCGACCCCAGTCGTCCACATCACGCCGAGATTTTGAGCCGCATGGCCCAGAAGGGGCACGCGCGACCTCTAGCTCGGCAAAGAGTGTTTTCAACTGCGCTCATTTAAGTACGTCCCCAATGAGCGCCTTCTGTGCTAAGGAAGTGGGGGCGGCTCACGCCGGCCTTTATCTTTTTCGACAGCCTCGTTTGGCTCGCGCTACACCAGGCGCATGGCTTCCTGGACAGCACCGTAAAGGTTGGCGTCGTTGCCGAGCTCGGCCACCTTTATCTGCGGCACAGGAATGCCGGCAAGGGTCCCTTCGTAACCCGCGCGGGCCAGCGGCATCTGCGCACGCAGGGCATCGATGAGCTCGGGATGGCACGAGATGCCACCTGCGATCACAAAGACCTCGGGGTCGAGCACGGCCTGCAGGTTGATGAGCTGTCCGTCAAATGAGCGAGCGTAGCGGTCGAGCGCGCGCTGCGCCGCCATGTCGCCATCCGCGATCCACTCAAAGACGCGGCGGCCGTCCACCGGAGAATCCGCAGGCAGGCCCTTCTCGGCAACGACGGCATCACGGAGCGCACGCCAACCGCCCGAACCCGCAAAGGAGTTTTCCATGCCCGCGGCAGTTGTGACATCGTTGCGCAAGAAGCTGAACTCGCCTGCAAAGCAGTGCGCGCCGCGCAGGACCTTGCCGTCGATGACGATACCGCCGCCGATGCCTGTGCCGATAGCGAGCACCACGCCAAAACGCGTCCCGCGCAGAGCGCCAGCCGCATACTCACCGAGTGCACAGCACTTACCGTCGTTATTGACGGCAACCGGCACCCCCAGCGCCTCGCGCATGAGCTTTCCCAGCGGGCAGCCGTCCATAAACGTGAGCGCACCGCCGCGATGGATCGTTCCCGTGACGTCTCCCTCGTAGATACCGCCGGGTGCGCTCACGCCTACAGCGCTCACGCGCTCACGATACGGCTCGACGAGCCCGATCAGCGCCGAAACCGTCTCCTCAGCCGTGGTAAAGCCTGTCGGCAGGCTCCCGCGCTCGCGGATGGAAAAATCTTCGCCCAGCACAGCCCATTTAACGGCCGTACCGCCCACATCAATTCCAAAGAACTCCTGCATATTCGCCCCTCACGCGCCATGGTCCCGGATGCGCATCGACGCGACCACCACAGGGGCTGCCCCCTTATGATGGCCATGCGGCAAATCGCGCCCGGAGCCGATTATCTCTCTGTTTTACGCCTCTACTTTGGTCAGACGAAGCAACATATCGTCGACGTAGGTCTCACCGTGGGTCACATAACCGTCGCGCAAACCGCCCTCCCATAGAACGTCCCCAATTACTACTCATTTAAGTACGTCCCCAATGAGTGCAACGGAATGGCTCCCCTTGGCAACTTAAAGCTGTCATACAGGAACCATTCCGTCGCACCCTAATGAAAGGGACTGGGTTGTAAATGTTGGAGAAGAGCCGTTAGCGCCCGGGGGTCAGAATCACCAGCGCGTCGTGCTCAAAGGGATGCTGAGCCACGCGCACGGTGCCGTCACCGTTGTCGCGGACGGGCAGCTTGGCGATGCGCTTGTCCTCCATGTCGAGGACCGTCGCCGTCCAGTCGCGCGCGCCGTCGAGCTTAAACTTGAGCGCTGTGGTACGTGGCAGGTACGTAACGACGCGATCGCCGACGCGCGCCACACGAATGGCCTCGCGCGCGTCGTCGATCAGCTCCTGCGCCGGAACCACGGCAAGTGCGTCGTCGCCGGCCGTAGCGCCCAGGCCGGCAAGCACATGCTCAATCGCGCCAAAGTCCCAAACGCCCGCAAACTGCAGGCACTCCTGCCAGCGGAACGGCATATCGAAGCCCTCGCCCAGCACCGAGCCCTGGCTCTTGCTGGTCTGCCAGTTCCAAACACCGTGCGCGCCATAGGTCACGCCGGCGCTCGCACCGGCAAGGATCGACGACCACACGCTCGCGCGGCAGTCCTGCGCGGTGAAGCGCCAGTACATGTTGCGCGACGCACCCATCTGCTCGTAACAGGGCTCGGAGTTGACCATCGGCTTTTTGGGATAGTTGGCGATAAAGTCCTGCGGCAGACGCCATGCCTCGGGCTGGCCCTCGTAGTTGTGGCCGGGCTGGAACATATAAAAGTCCAGACGGTCCAGATACTGCGCCGGAATGGCGCGATTGCCGCGGTTGATATGCATGGTGCGCAGCGCCTCGGGCGCGCGCTTGACTGTCTCGTCGAGAGCGTCCTCGTAGTAGGCAATCGCCTCGTCGCTGGTAAAGTCGGTATCGCCCGCCACCACGTAGACGGGGTCGAACTCGCCCAGGTTCTCGACGACGCGGGCAACGTGGGCACGGACCTCCTCGCGCGGCATAACCTCGGCACCGCAACGCTCAGCAATCTTGGCGCCCCAGGTACCGGGCACGTAGTTGCACCACATAAGCACGAGCGCCGGACGAATGCCGTGTTCGACGGCAGCGCGGCACATGGCAGCAGCGCGGTCCCAGTACACTTGGTTGGGATGGGACCAATCAAAATGTACGCCGTCCTCGCTGGCATAGGGCCAAATACCCAAATCGGGGCAGCAGCGATCCCACTGCGGCAGCGTGTTGATCTGCAGCACGTTCATGCCCTGCTCGGCGCGACGGGTCAGATAGTAGTCCCAATCGGCCTCGGTAATGCTCGTAAACGCGCTCCAGCACGTATCGGCAAACCAAAAGAACGGTTTGCCCTCGCACAAAAAGCCGTCCTGACGACCGTTAACGGTCAGCTTTCCCAAACTCATCTGCATGCCCTTTCGTTTGATAAAGGAGTTGCGAACCGGCAGATTCTTTCGCGGTAACCCCGCGCGAAAGCCCCTGGCGCTTAGCAAGCCCCGGCGAGTAAGCGCCGCGCGCCCCCAATCAGTCTACCTTGTAAGAAGGGCCCCGCCGGGCTTACGCCTGACGGGGCCCTGTCGTGTAGGTAAGGTCATATGCGTCCGAATGGTTTGGCCTTAGGCCTCCATCTCGGCGAGCTCCTCCTTGGAGAAGCCAGTGGCAAAGACGACGGCAGCGGCGATGACAAAGGAGATTGCCATACCGACGATAGCCCAGACGGTGTTCATCTGGCCACCCTGCAGGTAGTTGGTGAAGACCAGGAAGTTGGAGGCACCGCCGGCCAGGTAGTAGGTAACACCCATGAGGCCGGAGAACACGGCGCCGATAGCACCGCCGATGAACATACCAAGCATGGTGCGACGGAAGCGCATAAGGATACCGAAGAGCGCGGGCTCGGTGACGCCGCCGGCGATGGCGGAGATGACGTAACCCAGAGCAAGACCCTTCTCGTCGGGGTTCTTCATCTTGAGGAAGACACCGAAGGCGCAGCCCCAGACGGCGGCCATAGCGCAGTTGGTGGAAACGAAGACGAAGGGATCGTAGCCGGCGGCGATGATCTGAACCTGAGCGAGCAGGATGACGGGCATGTGCATGCCGCAGACCACGAAGAGCTGCCAGAAGGCGCCGAGGATGGCCATAACGATCAGGATACCGATGCCACCAAGGTCGGCAAGACCAAAGAGGGCATTGGCGATGACGTTGCCGAGCTCGTTGCCGATGGGAGCGAGGACGATGAAAGCGATAGGAATGGTGACGATCATGGTGCAGAACGGCGTGAAGACCGTGGACAGCACGTCGGGCATGACCTTCTTAAAGAACTTCTCGATGAAGTAGAGGACCGGCACCGAAAGGATGATCG
The DNA here is from genome assembly GCA_048181065.1 of Collinsella sp. Taxonomy (GTDB): domain Bacteria; phylum Actinomycetota; class Coriobacteriia; order Coriobacteriales; family Coriobacteriaceae; genus Collinsella. The sequence continues at coordinate 7,967 of DBEYTJ010000061.1, read as the reverse complement.
GCAGGACGGACTGCTGGTAGTTGGCAGCAGCGATCTGGATGCCGTAGACGGAGATGATTCCGCCACCCTCCTGAGTCGCGACACTCACGACAGACGGGGCCATGAGGGCGCCGCCGAGGAGCATGCCGAGCACCGGGGTGGCGCCGAGTTTCTTAGCGGCGGCATAGCCCAGGTAGATGGGGATAAAGGTAAACGTGGCCTCGTACAGGGTGGTGTAGAGGAACGTATAGGTCGGATCGGTATCGGAGATAACGCCGAGCATGGTGGGACCGAGGACCGCGGCAATGGTGCGGAACAGACCGCCGGCCATGAGCAGCGGAATCAGCTGGGTCATGGAGCCCGACAGATAGTCGAGGATGATATTGGGCAGGTTCTTGAGCTCGAACTTCTCCTTAGGAGCGTCGAGGTTCTCGTCGACCGCGGCACCCTGCTTGACGCCGGACATGGCGACGAACTCGGCGAGCACCTTGGGCACGTTCTGGCCGATGATAACCTGGAGCTGACTGCCGGCGAACTGGCAGCCCAGAACACCCTTGACCTTCTTGATCTTCTCCACGTCGGCCTTGTTGTTGTCCTTGAGCGTCAGACGCAAGCGCGTCATGCAGTTGGTGGCGACGGTAACATTCTCCGCACCGCCCACGAGCTCGAGGACATCGGTGGCAATCTGCTTGTTATCTACTGCCATGGGACCCCTCCCCATATCATCGTGTGCCTACCCGTTTGGACGTAGACACGCCTTTGGCCCGGCGGCTATAACCCCTTACGGCTGCCGAGCCCTTGGATACGCTGTCGTAAACATTATGTTTACTGAACGTTTACGAGCTTTAGTTTACACGCAGCGTTGAATTTGTGGCAGTTTTGCCGTTTGCAGTCCGGTGAACGGTAGGAAATCGGGGGTGAACGTAATTGAATGCCAAGGCATTACATATAGTGCCGTTTATCTATAAATGGCCGTCTACGTGGGAGTTTATATAATCTGTCACCAAAATTCCTTGTTGACTCATCAACAAAAGCCCTGATAGATAGTAGTAAACGAGTGTTTAGTAGTTCATTGAGTGTTTGATTTGACCGTTTACCGAGTTCATCTGCTAATTCTCTAATTCTGCTTTACACTAAACATGTTTAGATTGTATTGCCGCGATTGTTTAGTATTTGCGGCACAAAGGAGGCAGCTCATGGAACTCAAATCGTGTACCTACGCAACCGTCACCACCTTGGGCGACTTTGGCCCCTGGATCAGCAAAGTCGTTCTCGACCTGCCCTGCACCGTGCGCGCCAACGATATCGATGCGAACACTTTCCATATATATGTAGAGCGTCACGAGCGCACGGGCGAGGTCCTGATGCGCAAGGAGCACGGCGCCGACCATGCCGCGCCCTCCGTGGGTTACATCGACGTTCTCGCCGCGTATCCGTGCGACGAGAACGGCCGCAAGCTTGCCGTGGGCACCCATGTGGCACTCGAGGTCGCCGAGCAGCGCCTGACCAAAAAGATCGAAGGTGGCGTCATGGGCTCGCGCATGCTCGATAACCAGCTGCGCATCACGCAGCTCGCGGCTCTTCCCGGCGACGACGGCAACGACCCCACCTGCGGCCTGATCTTCGATACCTGTCGCGGCGACATCTGCCCCGCGCTCAAGGGCTGGAGCAATGCCGTACAAAAGACCGCCGTCAATGGCATCGCGCTCGAGTACGGCTTCTTTGAGCCCAGCTTTAAAGCCGAGGACTCTGCCTGCTTCAATCCGTTCGCGCCCGAGGGCATAGTCGTGCCCCAAAAGGCCCCGCTCGTGGTGTACCTGCACGGCGCCGGCGAAGGCAAGGGTTCCACGCAAGGCGAGGGCCCCGCGCGCGCCTATATCGGCAACCGCGTGACAGCCCTCTCGCAGCGCCAGATCCAGCGCTACTTTGGCGGCTTTGCCTGGGTGCTCGTACCGCAGTCTCCCACGTTTTGGATGGATAACGGCGTCGAGCAGCTTGGTCGCTCCAACCAGAGTATCTACTCCCCCGTGCTCAAGGCGCTCATCGATGAGTTTGTCGCCGAGCATGCCGAGCGCATCGACACCGATCGCATCGTGGTCGCCGGTCTTTCCAACGGCGGCTTTATGACCTTGCGCCTGTGCGCCGACTACCCCGATTTCTTCGCCGCGGGCCTTCCCTGCTGTGCCCCGTGGTTCAACGCCACGGACGAGGACGTAGCCGCGCTTGCCAAGACACCGCTGTGGTTTACGCACTCCAAGGGCGACGAGATCGTGTCGCCGCAGCAGACCGCGCTGCCGCTCACGGCACGCCTGCGTGACGCCGGAGCCAACGTGCACCTCACCTACTTTAGCCATGTCGAGGACCTGACCGGGCGCTATCGCGAGGCCGATGGCTCGCCTAAGAAGACGTTCAACCACGGCGTGTGGATCCACCAATTCAACGACCTGTGCTATCAAGACTTCGACGGGGGCAACGTGCTCATCGACGGCGAACCGGTGGGCTGCTGGGAGTGGTCGGCCAGGGTCGATAGGTAATCCGTCCCTTCGCGGGCACTGGGGTTTACCTCTGCAAACGTCCTCGGGCATGCATGGTTCGGCGCTTTGCGCTTCGCGCTGCGCCGGACCATGCCCCCTGCGGAATGTTTGCAGAGGTAAACCCCAGTGCCCGCTGTGTTTCCATTGCTGAGACCCTGGCCGGCCGCTTCCGGCAGCACGCCGGGTCGGTGGCGATGGGGGCGTGGGTCCCGTCTTGCCTTGCGCGTAACTGGCTGAATTGATTTTGATTGGAGCTGTTCCTATGTCCCAAGAGTTAACTCGGGTGATTGTTACTACTGATATGGAAGTCGACGATATGAACTCACTCGTTCATTTGGCTCTGTATCTTAATGTGCTTGATGTTCAGGCTGTGGTGTATACGGCTTCGCAGTATCACTTTCTTGGCGATGGCGTCCATACGCTCGGCGAGGTGAATTCGCATTGGCGGACTAAGGGGCGTCGCTCTTACGAGTGGGCTGTTGTGCCTCATGAGCCCGATCCGCTGGCCGGGGAGCTTCGTGAGTATCGTCCGTTTCCCGAGCATTGGATCGAAAGTCTCTGGAGTAATGAGTATGCCCAGGCTTGGCCGCAGTTGCAGGCGAATGCGGACGCTGCCGGTGAGCCGCCGTTTCCCACGCCTGCCCAGATGATCGAGCGCACCTTTGTGGGAAATGTTGCTTTTGAGGGCGATGTGCGCGAGGAAACACCAGGTTCGCGGGTCATCGCCGACGCCATCATGGACGACGACCCGCGTACGTTATGGCTGCTCAGCTGGAGTGGCATGAACACCATCGTTCGCGCCCTTATGAGCATTGCCGAGCGTTATCGCGCCACGCCCGAATGGCCCGCCGTGCAGCAGCGGGTCTATCAGAAGGTGCGCGTGATGGGCGTTGCCGATGGCATAGGGCAGGACAACTCATGGCTCGACCATGGACGCGAGCTCTTTCCCGAGCTCATCTTTTGGTGCGTGCCTTATATGTATGGCGGCTATGTCGATGCCAAGACGGCTCAGCCCGATACGCTGCCGCTGTTTAAGGCCCCTTGGCCCGAGCTGAATCTCACGCAGGGCAACGGCCCCCTCATGGCACGTTATATGCTCTATGGCGATGGTAAGGTCTACGAAAACGAGCCCGAGCGCTTTCAGTTTGGCAAGCATGCCCGTCTGGATTGGGGTCTAGAAGGTATGCCCGCGATGCAGTTTGAGCGCGGCGACTTTATGGCCGAAGGCGACAGCATGACCTATATTCCGCTGCTGCCGTTTGGCCTGCGCGGTATCGATAACCGCGGCTTCGATACGCTGCTCGGCCGCATGTTTCTTGATGGGCATCCCGATGCGGACGCACCCGCCACCTTTGCCGCCATCGGCACGCCCACAGGCAACAACCCCAATCCCTATCTGCGCGCCTATCAGGAAGACTTTGCCGCCCGCGCGCAATGGTGCGCCCATGATCCGGCGGCTTGCTCGCATCCGGCATATGTTGTCGAGGTCACGGCCGACTGCAGCGCTACAGCCGGCGAGCGCGTCGCCCTTGAAGCGACCATCGTCGACCCCGACGACAAGGGCTTCGATGCACATTGGGATGTCGCCGTGGACCCGTCGAGCTATGCAGGCACGCAGGATCTTTCGCTGTGGCAGGAATGTACGGTGAGCGCCGCTTTTATCGTGCCCGCCGACGCGCAGACCGACGACCGCTTCGTGCTCACCCTTACCGTGCAGACGCGCGCCGAGCGCCCCTGCAGCCGCTACGCCCAGGTTGCCGTGACCGTGGCATAGCAAGGACGGCGTCCACATTCGGCAGCCGCCACATTCGGCATGGAGCGTCCCCAACCGCCACTCATTTAAGTACGTCCCCAATGAGTGACCCCGGCGACTAGTCGTTTAAGAACGTCCCCAACGACTAGTCAAAAATGGGCCATATGTCCCAGTTGTGGAGACTCGTTGAGCCGTCTGGGTATCGTGAAAGATCGCGCGCTCGCCCATCATCAAAAGTGACACACGCTACCTGTTGATGGGAGGCAGCCATGGGCTTCTTTGACAAGATGTTCGAGAAGAAAGAATGCGCGATTTGCGGTACCGAGCTGGGTCTTTTAGGAAAGACCAAAATCAACGAAGGCTACCTGTGCAAAGAGTGCGCCGGCAAGCTCTCCCCCTTCTTTAGTGGTTGGCGCTCCAGCACCGCGGACGATATCCGCGAGCAACTCGCCTACCGCGAGGCCAACGCCGAGCGTCTGACCTCGTTCAACCCCACGCGCACGCTCTCTGCCGGGCGCACCAACATCATGCTCGACGAAGACGCGGGCCTGCTGATCATCACTTCGCAGAGCCGCTGGCGCGACGCCAATCCCGACATCATCGAGTTCTCGCAGGTACTCGGCTGCGATATGGATATCGACGAGCATCGCACCGAGATCTATCGCGAGACCAAAGACGGCGAGCGCGAGAGTTACAACCCGCCGCGCTACGACCTGGATTACGACTTCAATCTGACCATCCACGTCAACACGCCGTACTTTACCGAGATCAACCTGCGCGTGAACGACTCCACCATCGATCAGCGCGGTTCCATCGAATACCGCGAGGCCAAGCGGCAGGCAACCGAAGTTCGCGATGCGCTAGTGCAGCTGCGCCAGGAAACGCGCGACAACGTCGTGGCCGCCAAGGCCCCCAAGACCGCGGTCACCTGCCCCTTCTGCGGTGCAACCACCATTCCCGATGCCAGCGGGCGCTGCGAATACTGCGGCGGCGCCATCGGCGCATAGCCTCCGGCAGCGAAAGGACCGATCATGGCCTTCGAGAGCGTCAACTATCAGTGCCCCGCATGTGGCGGCCCCCTTCACTTTGCCAGTGCCGAGCAAAAGCTCGTCTGCGACTACTGCGATTCGCGTTTTGAAGTCGAAGAAGTCGAGGCCCTCTATCGCGAGCGCCAGGACAAGGCAGATGCCAAAGCTGATGCCGCAGCCGCGGCTCCCAAACCTGCTGCCGACGACGCCGTGCAGGAGCTGGCCCAAAACGCCGGCTACATCTGCTCGTCGTGCGGCGCCGAGCTGGTCTCGGACGGCACCGTCGCCGTTACCACCTGCCCATACTGCGGCAACTCCGCCGTAGCACCCGGCCAGCTCTCGGGCGACTTCTCACCCGACTTGGTGATTCCGTTTAAGCTCGGGCGCGATGACGTTATGGCCGCGCTCAAAGACCACTACAAGGGCAAAATCCTGCTGCCCAAGAGCTTTGTCACCGGCAACCACATCGACGAGGTCCAAGGTGTCTACGTGCCGTTTTGGCTCTACGGCGCCCGCGTTGACGGCGAAGTGTACTTTGACGCGACCAACGAGACCGTGACCGAGGAATCCGACCGCACCGTCACGACCACCGACCACTACGATGCCTACCGCAAGGGAAATATCTCGTTTAAGCGCGTGCCCGTCGACGGATCGTCCAAGATGCCCGACGGCCACATGGACGCCATCGAGCCGTTTGACTACGACGCACTGCGCCCGTTCTCGGTCGCTTATATGCCCGGCTACATCGCCAACCGCTACGACGAGGATTGCGAGACCTGCAAGGCGCGTGCCGAGCGCCGCATGGAGGAGAGCACGATCTCGGCCCTGCGCGAGACCGTCGTCGACGAATATGACGATGCCACGGTCGAAAGCAAGCAGCTCGACTACACCTGGGAAGACAGCGACTACGCCCTGTTCCCCGTGTGGATGCTTTCCACCTCGTGGAACGGCAAGAGCTATCTGTTTGCCATGAACGGCCAGACCGGTCGCATGGTCGGCGAGCTCCCCCTGCTCCAAGCCCAAGCTCGCCATCGCCTCGGTGCTGTTCTTTGTGATCGGGTTTGTCCTCTCCCAGATTCTCTTTATGGGCGAATACGCCTTCGATCCGGATTACCTCACCTTTGATGTCGAGGGCATCCTCATCAACATCGTTGCGCCGCTGATCATCGTAATCATCGCGGACGTACTGCTGGTAGGCCAGCTCAAGACAGCCAACGAGGCCACCCACGCCGACTGCTACTGCGGCGAGCTCGACCTGACCGAGAAGCACGACACCTTCAGCCACACCGAGACCACCGTTGTCATGAAGGACAACAAGGACGATTAGCCATTCTGACCAATACCACCCGGCCTTTGACGAGAAAGGAAGATCACCATGGGACTCTTGAAAGCTGGATTGGGCGCTGCCGGCGGCGTCATGGCCGACCAGTGGAAGGAATTTATCTATTGCGAATCGATGCCCGCTGACGTCTTGGCCTGCAAGGGCAGCAAGCGCACCGGCGGCCGCAGCTCCAACACGCGCGGCGAGGACAACGTCATCTCCAACGGCTCCGTCATCGCCGTCAACGACGGCCAGGGCATGCTCGTGGTGCAAAACGGCAAGATCATCGAGGTCGCGCTGGAGCCCGGCGAGTTCGTCTTCGATACCGGCAGCGAGCCGAGCGTCTTCAGCGGCAACCTGGGCGACTCCATCAAGGAGACCTTCGCCAATATCGGCAGCCGTTTTACCTTTGGCGGCGACGCGGGCAAGGACCAGCGCGTCTACTTCATCAACACCAAGGAGATCATCGGCAACAAGTACGGCACCGCCTCGCCCGTGCCCTTCCGCGTGGTCGATAGCAACATTGGCCTGGACGTCGACATCTCCGTTCGCTGCAACGGCGAGTATTCGTACCGCATCACCAACCCGCTGCTGTTCTACACCAACGTGTGCGGCAACGTGACCGATAGCTACACGCGCGATAAGATCGACAGCCAGCTTAAGTCCGAGCTGCTCACCGCCCTGCAGCCCGCCTTTGCCAAGATCTCGGAAATGGGCATCCGCTACAGTGCCATCCCCGGCCACACCACCGAGCTCGCCCGCGCGCTCAACGAGGTCCTCTCGGCCGACTGGCGCGACCTACGCGGCGTCGAGATCGTGAGCTTTGGCGTCAACTCCATCGCCGCCTCGCAAGAAGACGAGCAGATGATCAAGGACCTGCAGAAGGCCGCAGTCATGCGCGATCCCACCATGGCAGCCGCCAACATCGCCAGCGCCCAGAGCGATGCGATGCGCGCCGCGGCGGCCAACCCCAACGGCGCGATGGCCGGCTTTATGGGCATGGGCATGGCGGGCGGCATGGGCGGCATGAACGCCAGCCAGCTGTTCGCCGCCGGCCAGGCACAGCAGCAGGCCGCCCCACAGCCAGCTCCGGCACCCGCTCCCGCACCGGCTCCTGCCGCTGCCCCCGCGGCCGGCGCATGGACCTGCAGCTGCGGTGCCACCAACACCGGCAAGTTCTGCCCCGAGTGCGGTAGTCCCGCACCCGCCCCGGCACCGGCCAAGTGGTTCTGCCCCAACTGCGGCAGCGAAAACGGCGGCAAGTTCTGCAGCAACTGCGGAACGCCCAGGCCCTAACCCCTCTATCTGGTAATTGGCGGGGGGTCCGCCACCCCCGCATTTGCTTCTATGGG
>DBEYTJ010000060.1:0-1147 GCA_048181065.1 Collinsella sp. | reverse complement strand
AGGCGAGGACTGCTGGCTGTCAATGGCGACGGCGATATAGTTCTGGTTCTTCTTGCCGATATAGGAAAGCTCCACCGCCGTAGTAAAGCCCAGCTTTTTTTCATCCATCAGCTTCATCAGGTCGGGAACCAGCTCATTGAGACGGATATACCGCTGCACCTGCTTGACCGCCATCTTATTGCGCTCGGCCACAATTTCGTTGGAGCGTTTGCCTGCGTCCTTCGGGTCAATCTGGCCCGAAGTGCGGGAGCCCTGGTGCTTGATGGATTCAAGCTGCATTTTCAAGGCTTTGGCCCGCTCACTGGGGAGGATTTCTTCACGCTGGTTCAGATTGTCCTCCACCATCTGCGTGATGGCTTCATCATCCGTCAGGTTTCGGACGATACAGGGCATATCCGCATATCCGGCAAGCTCGCTGGCTTTCTGGCGGCGGTGGCCGGATACGATCTCATAGCCGCCATCCTCACGGGGACGGACGATAGCGGGCTGGGTAACGCCCTTGTCCTTGACGCTGGACACCATAGCTCGCATTTCTTCATCATCCCGGACCTCAAAGGGATGGTTCTTAAAGGCGTGGAGTTCGTTCAGCTTGATATAGACGATCTGCTCCTTGCCCCGGCGTGGTGCATCCTTCGGCTTTTCGGATTCCTTCGGAGCGGGAGCAGCCTGTACCGTTGGAGCCGTTTTTTTCTCCGGTTCCTTTTTGACCGCCTTTTCCGGTTTCTGTGCAGGAGCTTTGGGCTTCAGGGCTGCGGCCTTGTCCTTATCTTCTTTCGGGGGACGGCCCCGGCGCTTCGGCTGTTCCGGCTCTTTGGGTTTTTCCTCCGCTTTCTTCGGAGCCTCCGGCTGCTTTTCCGGTTTCTCCGCTTTTGTCGGGTCAGGCTTTTCCCCGCTGGGAGTTGCCGCCCGTTCCTCGGCTTTCTTTTCCTTCATAATTTCAGCGAAGTTATAGACAGAAACCTGTGGGTTCTTTACCTCTGGTTCCGTCTTTTTTTCCGGCTCCGGGGAAACGGAAACCTTCTCCGGCTCTTTTGGGGGAGCGGGAGGCGTTTCCTTGCCCGGCCCGCTATCCGTTACCGGCTGTTCCGGCGTTTTTGTGGTTTTATCATCTGCCATAAGCATTTACCTCCTGTTTTTTGGCATGAAA
>DBEYTJ010000059.1:0-2309 GCA_048181065.1 Collinsella sp. | reverse complement strand
GCGACGGCGAATATAGGGCTCGCAGATCTCGTTCATCTGGATAGCGCTCATCACGCGGCAGGGAACATCGTTATGCTCGAAGGCATCCTGCAGGGCGAGCGCGTTCATAACGGTTGCCAGCATGCCCATGTAGTCGGCCTGTGCACGCTCCATGCCACCGGCAGCGCCTGCCATGCCGCGGAAAATATTGCCGCCGCCGACAACGACGCCGACCTCATGGCCAACGGCGAGCAGCTCCTTGACCTGCTTAGCAAGATGGTCGGTAACCTTGGGGTCGATGCCATATTGGCCGTCGCCCATCAGTGCTTCCCCGGAAAGCTTAAGAAGCACGCGTTTATATCGGATGTCGGACAAAGCGATCCTCCTTTAGATTGAACTCTCAACATTCTATCAAAGGCTCTAAGAAGAGCCATGAAAAAGCAGGCTGTGAGTAAAACCCACAGCCTGCTCATTACCAGCTACAAGAGCTTATTTACTCGCCACGGACCAAACGGTCAAAGGCAACGACGGTAATGGTGTCGCCGAGCTCCTTGGAGACCTGCTCAGCGTACTTCTTGATGGTGAGGGAGCTGTCCTTGATGAACTCCTGCTCGGTGAGCACGGACTGCTTGTAGAACTTCTCAAGACGGCCGACAGCCATCTTCTCCTGGATAGCCTCGGGCTTACCGGACTCGGCAGCCTGAGCCATGTAGATCTGCTTCTCGTGCTCGACGGTCTCGGCCGGAACCTGATCGCGGGTAGCACAGATCGGGGCGACGGCGGCAACCTGAAGGGCAACGTCGTGAGCGAAGGTCTTGAAGGACTCAGCCTGAGCGGTCTCGGCCTTCTCGAAGGCGAACTCGACGAGGACGCCGATCTTACCACCCATGTGGATGTAAGAAGCGAGCGCGCCGTTCTCAGCCTTGCGAGCAGCGAAGCGGGAGATCTTCATGTTCTCGCCCATGATGTGAATCATCTCGGTGAGCTCGGAGGAAACGGTCTCCTCGCCCATCGGCTTCTCGAGCAGAGCGTCGACGTCAGCAGGCTCGGTGGTAGCGACAACCTCGGCGACCTTGGAAGCAAAGCCGGTGAACTTGGCGTTGGAGCCAACGAAGTCGGTCTCGCAGGAGAGCTCGAGCAGAGCGCCGGTCTTGCCATCCTCGGAGACGAACGCGGCGACAGCGCCCTCGTTGGTCTCACGGCCAGCCTTCTTGGCAGCCTTGGCAAGGCCGTTCTTACGCAGAACGTCGACAGCGGCGTCCATGTCGCCGTCAGCCTCGACGAGAGCCTTCTTGCACTCCATCATCGGGGAGTCGGTCATCTCGCGGAGCTGCTTGACCATAGCGGCGGTAATCTGGGCCATTGTGGTTCCTTTCAAAGAGATGAAAAAGAATTAACTAAGACTGATTTACTCGGCCTTGGGCTCAGCGGCCATCTCGGCCTCGGAGACCTGCTCCTTGCCGGAGCCAGCGAGGCAGGCGTCAGCCATGAGCTCGCACATAAGGGTGACAGCGGAGATAGCGTCATCGTTGCAGGGGATGCCGTACTCGACCTCGTCGGGATCGGAGTTGGTGTCGATCAGAGCGACGACGGGGATGTTCAGGCGCTGAGCCTCCTTGATGGCGTTCTCCTCGCGCTTGGTGTCGATGACGAAGAGAGCCTGGGGCAGACCCTTCATGTCGCGGGCGCCACCGAGGTTGGTCTGGAGCTTGGTGAGCTCCTTGCCGAGCACAGCCTGCTCCTTCTTGGGCAGAACAGCCATGCGGCCGTCCTCGACCATGGCCTCGAGCTCCTCCATGCGGTTGATGCGGGAGCGGATGGTGACGAAGTTGGTCAGCATACCGCCGAGCCAACGCTGGTTGATGTAAGGCATGTTGGCGCGCTCAGCAGCGTTCTTGACGGCCTCCTGAGCCTGCTTTTTGGTGCCGACGAACAGCACGTTGCCCCCCTTAGCGACGTTCTTGACGAAGGTGTAGGCCTGGTCGGCGTCGAGGATGGTCTGCTTGAGGTCGAGGATGTAGATGCCGTTGCGCTCACCAAAGATGAACGGCTTCATCTTGGGGTTCCAGCGACGGGTCTGGTGACCGAAGTGGCAGCCGGCCTCGAGCAGGGTGCGGATATTAATCTTGGTAGCCATGTTAAACCTCCTGTGGTTTGCCTCCGCGCGGGGTCATCCTCCAAAACCAACCCGGACATGTGCTACCAAAGCCCGGGCACCACGGTATGAAGTAGCCGCGCGTGCGTGATAAAAACATGTTGCCGTGAAGCAACCCGATGAATGATAGCAGGAATGCTTCTTCCTGCCAACCCGCAATCAAAACCACACACCT
>DBEYTJ010000058.1:0-2994 GCA_048181065.1 Collinsella sp. | reverse complement strand
TTGCGCACATGAGGCGCCCAGACATTGCGGGGTGGAGCAGTCTGGTAGCTCGCCGGGCTCATAACCCGGAGGTCGTAGGTTCAAATCCTGCCCCCGCGACCAAGAACTTGCAGCTCGTCGGCCTAGCCGGCGAGCTTTTTTGTTATTCCGGGACCGTGTTTTCGGTCCAATTCTCGGCCTCTCAAACAAAATCTCGATCTGTAACATCTAGACCCGATTTGGGCGGCCAAGTGTTACAGATCGAGATGTTTCGGCAGGACGGTCTTCGTTTGTCTAAATCTGTAACACGAGGGACGGATTTTGCCGAGTTGTTGTTACAGATTGAGATTTTCTAGCAGGCGGGCCCCGTTTGTCTCGATCTGTAACATCTGGGGTTCATTTTGCTGAGTAACTGTTACAGATCGAGATCTTTCGGCAGGCTAGATTGGATTGTCTCAATCTGTAACAGGTAGGGGTAAAAAGTGGGTCTAGATGTTACAGATCTAGATTGTTGAGGATGGGACGAGATGAATATCTTTATCTGTAACAGTAAGACCCGGTTTTTGCCGAGTAACTGTTACAGATTGAGACAAACCGACGCCCCGCCCCGCCCCATCCACCTGCCGCCGCCTGCTATCCGCCGATTTCCGTTGCGCTGCCGCACTCCTATGCCATATCCTCTAGACAACTACGCGGCAACATCGCCGCCGCGCCTACAAGAGAGGAATGTCCATGACCGCACCTGCATCCAAGCTGCTCCAGCCCATTACGGTTGGCCCCCTTGAGCTCAAGAACCGCATTATGTTCCCGCCGCTGACCACCGGCTACGAGGAGCGCGACGGTTCCATCGGCGAGCGCAGCCTGGCTTTTTACGAGCGCTTGGCCCGCGGCGGCGTGAGCTACATCGTCATCGGTGACGTCGCTCCCGTCATGACCGCAAGCCCCACGCCCAAGCTGGCGACCGACGCCCAGATCCCCACGTTTAAGGCGCTGGCCGACACCGTTCACAAGCACGGTGCCAAGGTCGCGCTGCAGCTGTTCCATCCCGAGTACGACGTGCCCGGTGTCGGCCGCATGGTCATGGGTTCCATGGCCGCCGCCAAGGCCGCGCAGGAGGCCAAGGCCGCCGGCGACGAGGAGACCTTTGCCGCCAAGATGGCCGAGTCCAACGAGATCCGCAACCAGGCCTACGCCAAGCTGCACCACGATATGCAGCACTTTGTGAACGAGGCGAGCGTAGAGCAGCTCACCCAGATCAAGGAGGCTATTGCCGCCTCGGCCGCCCGCGCGCAGCAGGCCGGCATCGACGCCATCGAGGTCCACGGCGACCGTCTGGTGGGTTCGCTGTGCTCGGCCATCCTCAACCAGCGCACCGACGAGTACGGTGGCTCGTTCGAGAACCGCGTTCGCTACGCGCTGGAGGTCGTCGCTGCCATTAAGGAAGCCGCGCCGCAGCTGATGGTGGAGTACAAGCTCCCCGTGATTATGGAGAACCCCGACGGCACGCCGCGCGGCAAGGGCGGCCTGCAGCCCGACGAGGCCTGCGAGTTTGCCAAGCTGCTCGAGGGCGCGGGCATCGATATGATCCAGGTCGCGCAGGCAAACCACACCGGCAACATGGGCGACACCATTCCGCCCATGGGTGCCATGCCCTACAACTGGACGCTGCCCGTGGCCGAGCGCGTCAAGGCCCTGGTCTCCGTGCCGGTGGCAACCGTCGGCCGTGTTGTCTCGGTCGAGGCCGGCGAGAAGATTCTGGAAGACGGCGCCGCTGACATCATCGCCTATGGCCGCTCGCTCATGTGCGACCCCGACATTGCGCTGAAGGCCGCCACGGGCGAGCCCATCCGCGAGTGCCTCAACTGCAACAAGGGCTGCGTCGACGCGATTCAAAACCGCAAGTACATCTCGTGCGTGCTCAATGCCGAGAACGGTGACGAGGCGACCATCGCCATCAAGCCGGGCGAGGGCGACAAGAAGGTCGCCGTGGTGGGCGGCGGTATCGCCGGCCTGGAGGCCGCACGCGTGGCGGCCAAGCGCGGTTACGACGTGACCGTCTACGAGGCGAGCGATCATCTGGGCGGCCAGATTGTGCTGGCGGCCGCGCCTCCGCGCAAGGACGAGATCATGCGCTCGGTCGAGTACTACGAGAAGATTCTGCCCGGCCTGGGCGTGAATGTTGAGCTCAACCATGCCGCTACCGCTGAGGACCTCAACGCCGCCGACGCCGCGATTGTGGCTGTGGGCGCGCACGACGTGGTCATCCCCGTTCCGGGTGCCGATTCGGACAAGGTCGTCTCGAGCTGGGACGTGCTGGCCGGCAAGGTGGAGCTTACGGGCCGTGTCGCCGTTATTGGCGGTGGCCTGGTGGGCACCGAGACTGCCGAGTACCTGCTGCAGCACGGCTGCGAGGTGGCGATCGTGGAGATGCTCGACAAGATTGCCGCGGGTGAGTCCGAGACCATTCTGCCGCTGATTATGAGTGACTTCGCAGAGCACAACGTGGAGCAGCATGTTAAGACCCGCCTGACCGCCATTACCGACGAGGGCGTGGAGGCTGTTCGCACCACCGAGGACGGCGCCGAGGAGCCGGTGAAGATCGCCTGCGATTACGTGGTGATGGCCGTGGGCTCCAAGGCCAACGCGTTTGACCTGGACGGCGTGACGGTGCCCGTGACCTGCGTGGGCGACTGCTCGGGTGAGCGCACCGCCGACATCGCGAGCGCCATTCGCACGGCGTATCACGCGGCCAACGAGCTGTAGTTGAACATCGCGGCCAGGCGGGGCGGTAGCACGGATCCGTCTCGCCCGGCTGTGTCCCGTTGGGTGTCAACCGGTGCGGGGCCTGCAAGCGCAGCAGGTCCCGCCCTTTTTGTTAAAGGCTTTAGCCTGTGCGGGGCGCGCAGCGCGCCGCATCAGAAACCACCCGCTATGCGGGTGGGGACAACCGGCTTTACAAAGCCGCCCCCTCGCCGGACACTTGCGATTGTTCAGGCCGCAAGGAATCCGAGTCGA
>DBEYTJ010000057.1:0-1403 GCA_048181065.1 Collinsella sp. | reverse complement strand
ACCTGCGGATACTTGAACGATTGGGAGTTTGCCCGAGTGGTTAATGGGGACGGGCTGTAAACCCGTTGGCTCTGCCTACATAGGTTCGAATCCTATAGCTCCCACCCGTCAAGTGCCTGTATAGCTCAGTCGGTAGAGCACTTCGTTGGTAACGAAGAGGTCACCAGTTCAAGTCTGGTTGCAGGCTCCATCCGGCGGTGTAGCTCAGTTGGTTAGAGCACACGGTTCATACCCGTGGCGTCACTGGTTCGAATCCAGTCACCGCTACCATAGGTAACACGGTGGCTTCTCAATAGTATGTTGAGAGGCCACTATGGTATAAAGGCAAAGTCCCGTCCGGGGACGACCTGTTAAGAGGAGGGCTTTATGGCCAAAGAGAAGTTTGAGCGCACTAAGCCGCATGTTAACATCGGCACCATTGGTCACGTCGACCACGGCAAGACCACGCTGACCGCTGCCATCACCAAGGTTCTCTCCGAGACCGAGGGCTGCAAGGCTGACTTCACTGCGTTCGAGAACATCGACAAGGCTCCCGAGGAGCGCGAGCGCGGCATTACGATCTCCGTCTCCCACGTCGAGTACGAGACTGCTGCCCGTCACTACGCTCACGTTGACTGCCCGGGCCACGCTGACTACGTCAAGAACATGATCTCCGGTGCTGCTCAGATGGACGGCGCTATCCTGGTCATCGCCGCTACCGACGGCCCCATGGCTCAGACTCGCGAGCACATCCTGCTCGCCCGTCAGGTCGGCGTTCCTTACATCGTCGTCTTCCTGAACAAGTGCGACATGGTCGACGATGACGAGCTCATCGACCTCGTCGAGATGGAGACCCGTGAGCTCCTCTCCGAGTACGATTTCCCCGGCGACGACATCCCCGTCATCCGTGGTTCCGCTCTGGGCGCTCTCGAGGGCGACGCCAAGTGGATGGACGCCATTCGCGAGCTCATGAACGCTGTCGACGAGTACATCCCGACGCCTGCTCGTAACAATGACCTCCCGTTCCTGATGGCCGTTGAGGACGTTATGACCATCTCCGGCCGTGGTACCGTTGCTACCGGCCGTGTCGAGCGCGGTGAGCTCAAGCTCAACGAGCCCGTCGAGATCGTCGGCATCAAGGATACCCAGAACACCGTTGTTACCGGTATCGAGATGTTCCGTAAGTCCATGGACTTCTGCGAGGCTGGCGACAACGTCGGTCTGCTGCTCCGCGGCATCAAGCGTGAGGACATCGAGCGCGGCCAGGTTCTCTGCAAGCCCGGTTCGGTTACCCCGCACACCAAGTTCACCGGCGAGATCTACGTTCTGACCAAGGAGGAGGGCGGCCGTCACACCCCGTTCTTCGATGGTTATCGTCCTCAGTTCTACTTCCGTACCACCGACGTTACCGGTACGGTCAAGCT
>DBEYTJ010000056.1:0-7349 GCA_048181065.1 Collinsella sp. | reverse complement strand
GGTGCAGCGGGTGCCTTCACCTTGACGGATGGTGCTGCCATCGACGGCTACGTAGTTGCCAGGCGTTACCGAAACCACGTTGTTGTCCAGAAGGCCGCCAACGCTGCGCTCGGCGCCCGAAATGGTTACCTGGTCGCCGTTTAGCGTGACCTCAACCGGCTTCGACCCCATCCAGTTGTTGAAGGCGAATATGCCAACGATGGCAAGCACCACAACAGCGGCAACGGCGATAAGACTGCCGCGCGTAAAGAAGTCGGCCTTCTGCTTGGGCGCATAGTTGTTGTTGCCCAGGTAGCGAGCTGCCTGGTATGTGGATGCGTTGGTGGGCGAAGCCTTTTGGGCGCCTTCTTTGGTGCGCTGGTATTTAGCGCGCGAATAGGCAGACGGGTCGTTGCCGCGCATGTTTTGCACAACGGGTATCTGCTGTGAAGGCTGGCCTTGCTGCGGCTGTGCTGCCTGAACGCGCATGCTCTGGCTGGGTTGCGAAGCTGCGGCGCCGCGACGAACGGGGCGCTGCTGGCGTTGAGCCGCGGAGGGGCGCTGACCTTCAACGCGCGGCATGCGCTGGCTTGCCTGGGCGCTGGGGCGCTGACCGCGCTGGCTGTTGGCAGCGCGGCGGGATGGGCGCGCCTGCTCGTTGCCGTTTTGCTGCATGCGCGGCATGCGCTGGCTTGCGGAAGGGTCGCCTGCGCCTACGTGCTGGTTAGCATCTTGCGGTATTGCAACGCGCGGCATGCGCTGGCTGCCCTGCATGTTGGGGCGCTGGCCCTCGACCCGCGGCATGCGCTGGCTTGCGCTTGCGGAAGCGCGCTGATCCCAGGCCGACATGTTGGACATGTTGCCATTGGCCGTGTGCCCCTGGTTTATTTGGGCGGGCTGGTTCGTGGCAACGCGCGAATGGGCAATATGATCGTTGCCGGCACCTGCATACGCAGGGAATGCGGACGATGCGCCGCGTTCCTGACCTGCTGGTTTGTTCTGCACGCGTTCGTGCATGAACGAAGCCGTGGGGTCGTGCTGGCTGTATAACTCGCGTTCGCGCTCAAGCTCGTCACGTGCGCTGGGCACGGAAGTGCGGGGCGTGGTGGAACGGCGTGTTGGTTGGCGACGCGCCGGTCGGCGCGGTGGTTCGTTTGAATTGGTCATATGTATTCTAAAACTCCCTAAAATCCAATCTCCTTATTGTACTCGGCTTGGTTGCGGGTGAGTGCTTTATACACAATTGTTAGATGCCGGTTATGCAAGTTCTTCATTGATGTGTTTCCGGGCGCCTGGCGATGGCAAGATTGTGCCCTGATGCGTTCCCGGGCGGCAATCCGTGGCAAGTTTTGCGCTCCATGCATCCCGAAAGGGGCCTCGGACGGGAAAATCGCCAGTTCGCGGCAAGATTCGCACGCCATGCATCCGAAATGAGCTGGCTTTGGCAAGATATGCGCGCCATGCATCCGAAAAGCCCCGCAAACCGCCGTCGGAGGATACACCGCGCGAAGATCCTGCCAGGAAGGGGCACTTTTCGCTGTACGGGCCCCTCGAATCATGCATAGTGCGCAGATCTTGCCATCCGCCGCCGAACAGCGCGAGCGATCGCAACCACGGCGCCGCCCTTATGGGCGTCGGAACGGGGCGCGGGCGGCTTCTTGTCGGACGGGGTGACGCTGCCAAAGGAGTGCGTGGTGTTGTGGGGTGTCGAGCGCTGACGGAAAAGCCAGCATCAGTGAAGCTCCGCTTGCAAGTCTCTGACGCCGATAGACTCGCCGAATCTTGAGAGTCGGCATTCGCGGGGAGGGTTCAGGGCGGGACGGCGGCAAGGAGGCGCCGGTCACGCGGCCCCGCCGAGTGAGGCCCGCGTGCTAGCAACCTCCAGTAGCGCGTTCAAAGAAAAAGTTAACCCGTTGGTACTTTTCCTGTTGACAATACCCCCTAGGGGTATATAGTTGCAGCGTAAAACAAAGAAGGGGAGAAGAGGCTCTCTCGTTCCCGTCAGCGAAAAGGGTCACCATGAGCGAAGAATTGTCCAAAGCATGCTGCTCGGAAAAAGCGGAAGCTCCAAAGCGTACATGCGAGTGCCGTCATAAGGCAACGGAGCGCAGCGCCGAATTCCAAAGCGAATTGCAAAAGCGCCTGAATCGCGCCATCGGTCAGCTGAATGGTGTGAAAAGCATGATCGAAGACAACCGTTATTGCGGCGATGTGCTCATTCAGCTTTCCGCTGCAGAAAGCGCTGTGCATACCGTGTCCGAAATGCTGCTGCGCGACCACCTGGAAACCTGCGTAACCGAACGCGTACGCGAAGGCGATACCGAAGTAATTGACGAGGCCATGCAACTCATCAAGCGTTTCGCCCACTAAGGGTGGGTTCGCTCGGCTGGTGCCCGACTGCAGCCTGTCAAGTTGGCTTTCGTGCGGATCCCGACTGCTGCTGACTGCCGCCGAGACTGCCGCGTTCGTGCAGATATCGACCGTCGCTGAGACTACCGCCGTAGTTGCCGTCCGCGAGGATCCCGATTGCCGTCGGTTTGGTTGGCGGTTCGCTCGGCCGGCAGTTTACCCCCCCAATCACAAAACTCCAAGAGGAGATACACCATGAAGATATCTTTCAATGTTCAAGGAATGACATGCGCTGCCTGCTCGGCGCGTGTCGAGAAAGCTACCAGTGCGGTCCCCGGCGTGGTGAGTGTTGCCGTGAATCTGCTGAAGAATTCAATGGAAGTGCAGCTTGCCGCCGACGCCAATGCCGCCGAAGTTACAGCCGCCATCGAGGCAGCCGTGAAGAAGGCGGGCTACGGCGCCAGCCCCAAAGGCCAGGTGGGCGCACCCGCTGGGCCAGGCGTGGCTGCTGCTACAGGCTTAGGCGCCGCTGCGGGCAATCCGAACGCCACCGCCGAAGCCGAGCAGAAGAGCATGCTGCACCGCTTGATTGCCTCACTCGTGTTCACGGTGCCGCTGTTCTACATCTCTATGGGTGACATGTTCGGCTGGCCGTTGCCCGGCGTGCTCACTGGCATGGAAAACATGATGGTGTACGGGCTTACCCTATTTGTGCTGCTGGTGCCCGTCATTTTCATCAACTTCAAGTTCTTCCGTGTGGGCTTTCGCGCCTTGGCGAATCGCGCCCCCAACATGGATTCGCTCATTGCGCTAGGCTCGGGCGCCGCTACGGTATACGGCGCATATGCGCTGTTCAACATGGCATTTTTCATGGGTCATTCCGACATGGCGGCCGCTCATCATTTCGCCATGAACCTTTACTTCGAATCGGCGGCCATGATCCTGACGCTCATCACGTTGGGCAAGTATCTGGAAGCGCGCGCGAAGGGCAAAACCACCAGCTCGCTTTCGAAGCTTATGGATCTTTCGCCCAAAATGGCAACACGCGTGGAAGACGACGTTGAAGTGCAGGTTCCTGCCGCAAGCGTGCGTGTTGGAGACGTGCTCATAGTGCGTACGGGCGAATCGGTGCCGGTCGACGGCGTGGTGCTGGAAGGCGAAGGCTCGGTCGACGAATCCGTTATTACGGGCGAGCCTCTGCCGAAGAGCGTGCACGCTGGCAGCGCGGTGACGGGTGCCACCGTGAACACGGCGGGCTGGTTCACGATGCGCGCCGAACGCGTGGGCGAAGAAACCGTGCTGGCGGGCATTATTCGTCTGGTCGACGAAGCCACCAGTTCCAAGGCGCCCATCGAAAAGATGGCCGACAAAATCAGCGGCGTGTTCGTGCCAGTGGTTATCGCTATCGCGGTGGTGGTGTTTGCCGTGTGGCTCGCCGTGGGGGCGGAGCTTTCCGTGGCGCTTACGTACGCGATTTCCGTACTGGTAATTTCATGCCCCTGCGCGCTGGGATTGGCAACGCCTACTGCCATTATGGTGGGCACGGGACGCGGTGCCGCGAATGGGATTCTGGTGAAGTCGGCCGAGGCGCTGGAAACGGCGCGTGGCGTGAAGACGGTGGTGCTGGATAAAACGGGCACCATCACTAAGGGAGCTCCGCAGGTAACTGATGTTCTACCAGCGGAGGGCGTGCGAGCCGAAGAGCTGCTGCGGCTTGCCTATGCACTGGAAAAGCCTTCCGAGCATCCGCTGGCTCGCGCGATGGTGCCGTACGCAGCGGGTGGCATCGGTGCTGATGCGGTAAAAGAGTCTGCCGAGCTGGTTTCCGGATTCAAGCAGGTTCCTGGCCAGGGCGTTTCCGCCTGTGTTTCGGGCGCGGCGTGCTATGCGGGCAATGCGCGCATGATGGCCGAGTGCGGCATTGCGCTGGATGCTTCGCAGGCTGAAGGGCTCGCCGACGAAGGCAAGACCGTCACCTATTTCGCTTGCGATGGCAAGTTGGTAGGCATTATTGCCGTAGCGGATGTACCGAAGGCAACCAGCGCTGCCGCCATTGCGCAGTTGCGGGCGATGGGCATTCGCACGGTGATGCTCACGGGCGATGCTGAGCGAACCGCTCTTGCTGTGCAGCGTCAGGTGGGCACCGACGAAGTCATTGCTGGCGTGCTGCCCGCCGAAAAGGAGCGTATTGTTCGCCAGCTTTCCGCGAAGGCTCCGGTTGCTATGGTGGGTGACGGCATCAACGATGCTCCGGCATTGGCTCGTGCGGATGTGGGCATTGCCATTGGCGCCGGCACCGATATTGCGCTTTCAAGTGCCGATATCGTGCTGATGCACAGCGATTTGGCCGATGTGCCCGCTGCCCTGGATCTTTCGCGTGCCACTATGCGCAACATCAAGCAGAACCTGTTCTGGGCGTTGTTTTACAACGCCATCTGCATTCCTGTGGCGGCAGGCGCGTTTGCGTGGGCGGGTTTCAGTCTGAACCCGATGATCGCGGCGGCGGCCATGAGCGTAAGCTCGGTATGCGTGGTCACCAATGCTTTGCGTTTGCGCGGGTGGAAGCCGCAGCGCGTATCCACAACGTCGATGGGTGCGGTGGGCAAAGCAGCGAGTGGCCCAGCCTCAGCCAACGAAGTTGCTGGCGTTGGCGCCGCTGCTGGTGCTGTGACCAGCAAAGAAGCGAACAATCTACCATCGGCTAACGAAACGGCGAACGATGCTTCTCCTAGCGACGGAATGCCGACCGGCCCGAATGCTTTCGCTGTAAATTCGCGCTCAGCCGCTTTGCAATTCCCTGAAAAGCGCTTGCGCGTGGAGGGCATGAAGTGCCACAAATGCGCAGGTCGCGTGCGCGGAGCGTTGGAAGCGGTGTCAGGCGTTGAAAGTGCGGTGGTCGATCTCGGGGGCAAGCAGGCCACGGTGCATCTTAGCGATTCCGTGCCCGATGAAGTGCTTGTCGGAGCTGTGATCGAAAAGGGCTTCGAAGCAGAAATGCTAGCGCACTAGCCGAACGGAGGATGACGCCAATTAAATAGCGTGGTTCGCCAATCGGATTTGCCCTGTTCCCGCCTAGTGAGCCGCCAATCCGAATCGCCCCTGTTCCCGCCTGGCGAGCCGCCAGTCGGGAACACCTTCGCGGTCAGCGCGGGCTCCTCGCCAGACGTCCCCCCTCCATCCGGCGTTGATTCCTCGCCAGGCGCTTCCCCCATCCGGCGCGGGCCTCTTGCGGGCGCTTTCCCTTATCCGACGTTGGCCACTCGCCGGGCGTCCCCCCCATCCGGCGTTTACCCCTCGCCGGGCGCCCTCCTGAATGTCCTGCATGAAAGGGCTGGGCATTAAACAGTGGCAAGAAACGGTTATCGTGTATTCCCAGAGGAGGCCCGGACGGCAAAAAGGCCTCTTCATGGCAATATGTCGCCGAAATGCATGCTCTAACAGCATGTTGTTGGCAACATAGGCTCCTTATGTATGTTTCAAGCGGCGAAAAGCAGTGAAAAACAGTGTTGGGGAATACATTTCGCGAATATCTTGCCCGAAAGAGGCCCTTTTGCCGTCCGAGCCCTTCTGAGAATACATTTGAGCGATATCTTGCCATGATCTTTGGCTGTCTGTGCGTGCAAGAATGCCCGTTTCTCCCCATGCCCCATCTGGTGTCCTGCTCGGGGACTCACGTCAAGAGCCTTCGTTCGGCGTCCTGATTGGAACCTTCTCAAACACGAAAGCGGCCCCGTATCGAGCATAGCGTTTCTTGCCATAAAACAGCGTCCCATTTCCTGGACACAGGAAATGGGACGCTGTTCGCAACGACGCAGGGCACTTATCTGTTGCAGACGCCTTGCGTTCTAGGCCGCTTTGTCGGCTTAAGCGCGCCCAGGGCTCTGGTATGCAGGTTCCGGGCGCGCTCTTGGCTGCTTGCCAGACAATGTCGGTGAGGCACGTTGGCTCTGGGCGTGTCGGCGTGCTCGCGTGACGCCGCTACCGTATGGCCGGTCCAGGTGTTCCAGATTAGTTTCGGGCACGTTCCTCTCGCTAGAGCAAGAGCGTCAGTGCATGAGGCTATTCGCCCTTTTCGGCCTTGGCCTTGCGGGCCTTTTCCATGATCTCGGTTGGCGAATCGAAGTCGTCGGTGCTGGCGCTACCAGGCGCTACCCATTCGTCGAGATGCTTAACCACCATGCCGATATTTTCTACATAGGCGTAGATCTCGAACTCGCGCTTGCAGCGGAAGGTGCACTGCACGCAGGGGTTCTTGTCGCAGTAGGCAAACGCGTCTTCATCTGCCAGAGCGAACACCACGGGCGGCCACTTCTTGGGTGTGACGTACTTGTGCTGCATGCCAGTGAACGTTTTGAGGCCGAACCAGCGGGGCTTGCATGTGGAGTCGATGGAACGCCAGTTCACGTTGATGCAATTGTTGTTCATGCCGCCAAGAATCTGATAGGTCAGCTTGAAGCGGTCTTCGACGTCGGCGGCGTCTACGAGTTCGATACGCTCCATAGGTTTGCCGCAGCAGTTCGGCTTGAAATCGACATGGCCGTACGGCGGCTCGAACAGAAGCGAACGCTCGCCGTCGTTGGTGCACGTGATTTCGACGTTGCCGTCGATGCCGGCAAGAACGGCGCCGCATTCGCTGCAGCGGTAATAGGGAAGGTGCGCTGAGCTGACGCGCGGCTTCCAGGTTGCATGGGTTCGGGTCGGGCTAAATTCTGCCATTGTTCCCCCTTCTTTCGGCAGTATGAGCCAGTAAATACGAAGCTGAAAGCCCCTTGCTGTCCTTGACAAGGGACGCTTTAAAAAACTACGATTTATCTATCTTATACGAGATTTCCAATATGGAAGGGGAAGTGCGCATGAGCGTATATCAGGAGGCATACAAGTTGCCCGAATTCAAGTATGAGTATGAGCGCCTCAAGGTTGACGTCCGTGGCCCGATCCACGTTGTTTCCTTCGACGATGCTGCTAACTTGAATGCAATGTCTTACCAGCAGATGGCCGACTTCAACGACTATCTGAAGAAG
>DBEYTJ010000055.1:0-5722 GCA_048181065.1 Collinsella sp. | reverse complement strand
GTTAATTCCAAAGCAGGCCTTCGAGCCTGCTTTGTTTTTACCCCACGCGGAGGGGTGGCAGAGTGGTTGAATGCGGCGGTCTCGAAAACCGTTTGGCCTGTATAAGGTCACGAGGGTTCGAATCCCTCCTCCTCCGCCATTTTGGTTGAGAAAGCTCCCGGAAAAGGGAGCTTTTTTGTTATCGGATCCCCTCTCGGCCGCACATCCCAACCAAACATGTACATCACCCTCCAAAAACGACATTTTTCGACATCTTTGGAGGCTGATGTACATGTTTGCATATCGCACTCGGCGCACGATCGGCCGTTTTGCCAGCATTCGGTATATTTCCTCACTTCAACGGACATAAGGACTGCATATCGGCATAAAGCGAGAGGTCCCCAATGGATACTCCTGTTCTCATTTCGCATAAAACGGCGTGGCTCGTCCATCATGCGCCACAAGACCTGGTTCAAGCGATCGCGCAACACGACTACCAGATAGGCGCAAGAGGCCTCTCCACCCAGCAGCGTATCACGCGCATTCGACAGGCTCTTACCGACTGCGGTATGCCTACTAGCATGCTTGAGACTATCGATATCTCCGTTGTATTTGCCTTCGAGCGAATCCGCGCCAACGGTGTAAATTGCCACGTTCTTGGCCAAAATCTACCCTACGACCATATTGACGAGCTGTCCCCTGGTATTTTTATCACCGACGAAGCCCTTACCTTCGTATTCGCTGCCGAGTGGATGGACAGAATCGAATACCTCGAATACGGCTACGAAGTTTGCGGTGACTATCGCATGGGGCTCAATCCCGATGACCCTTACACCGATCAACCGGCTACCGCTTCCAAGAACGAAATTGTCGATCTGCTCGATCGGCACCCCGGCAAACCCGGTGCCACACGCGCCCGACTCGCGCTCAGGCATATCTACGACCACTCAGCCTCACCCATGGAGACCGCATCCGCTATCGCCCTTTCACTCCCGACGAGCGAAGGCGGCGTTGGCATCCGAGGTGTCGAACTCAACAAGCCGCTCGAAATCCCTAAACGACTTTGGCATTGCACCAAAGTTCGAACGCTCAAAATCGACGCTCTTGTTACCTATAAGCGCAGAGAGCTCGGCATCGAATATAAGGGCGGCTTTCACGACGAGGCCGAACGCAAGGGAGCAGATGCGGAGCGAGAGGCCGTACTCGCCCAAATGGGCTATCGCATCGTCACGCTCACCTCAACGCAATTTGCCAGCCAACTCGCTTTCCACCGTGCCATGAACAATATCCGCGAAGCACTCGGCATGCCTCGTTGCGTAGATGCCGAGTATCAGCGAAAGCAAAACGAACTGCGCAAGGTGCTTATCCGTAACTGGAAGAGCGATCAAGCCGAAGAGTCGCCTTCTGAGTAACGACGAACCCACTCACCCCGCGCTTCCCCCAAACATGTACATCACCCTCCAAAACCGACATTTTTCGGCATCTTTGGAGGCTGATGTACATGTTTGGGACCTATGACTGCGCTCAGTCCCTACCGTTTGCCGAGCAATGGGGTCGCGAGACCCGCCAACCATGTACTATGTACGGGCATTGTCTAAACTCGCAGCTCAAAGGACCCCATCTTGCCCGTCGTCGCCGCTATAACCGTTACCTCACATGCCTCGGATGCCATGGTCGCTATCCCATTTTGGCTCGAGATGTTCGCTGTTGTCGCGGCATCGATCTCGGGTGTGCTGGTTGCGCGCGAACACAAGCTTGACCTGGTGGGCGCGGTCGCGCTCGCGGTGGTCTGCGGTCTGGGCGGCGGTCTTTTGCGCGACATGACGCTGCAGGTGGGCAACGTCTACATCCTCAACCAGCCGATGGCGCTCCCGCTTTCCATTGCCACGGCGGCCATCATCTACATCTTCCCGGCAATCGTCGATAAACCCGAGAAACTCATCCCATTGCTCGACATCATCTCGGTCGGCATCTACGCCGCCACCGGAGCGGACAAAGCACTGGTTTATGGCTTTGCGCCGGCCGTATGCATCATGATGGGCTTCTTCACCGCGGTGGGTGGCGGCATGTTGCGCGACGGCTTTATGGGCGTGGTCCCAGGCATTTTCCAACGCACTAACTTTTATGCCATCGCGGCCATCGCCGGATCGGCAAGCTATGTAAGCCTCGTCATGAGTGGCTTGGTCAGCAATGTCGCTGCGCTAGTCGTATGCGTTGCGGTGACCATGGGGCTGCGCTGGCTCTCGCTGCGCTTTGACATCAAAAGCCCCACCGAGGAAGACATCGCGCGCTTCCTGCATCGCAAAAAGTAGACAGCACGGCGCAGCCCTTCGAAATGCAACCGAGAGGTTCTTTTAGAGCGCCCGCGCGTTGGGTACCCTGTTAGATACATGTCGAGTATCTAACGAAGGATTCACTATGCCTTGCAACCTAGAACCGTCGTCCCGGCGCCGTAAAGCGCAGGCCCGCGTCGCCCTCCTATTCGCACTGATTGCGCTTGCGCTGACCGCGCTTCCCACGACGTCGTTCGCCGGTACAGACACCGCGGGCAACGTGCTCGCAACCGAAGTTGACTCAAATCCGTCTGGCGTCGAAGGCGACCTGTACTGGGCCGGCCAAAGCCTTAACCTAGACGACGCTTCCATCGGCCGTGATATTATCGCCGCGGGCGATACCCTCTCGATTCGCGACTGCACCATAGGCGGAGCCGTTCGCCTGGCGGCGCGCACCATCGATATCTCCAAAACTGCAATCGATGGCAGCGTGACGGTAGCCGGTCAGCATGTCGTGCTCAACACTGGTAGCACCGCCAACTGTTTTTACGCGATGGGTGAGACAGTTGCCCTACGAGGCTCCGCCAAGTCGGCAGCACTTGCAGGCGATACGGTGACCATCGACGGCACCGTCGAGGGCGATGTCGAGGTTTGGGCCGACAAGCTCGTCTTGGGCAAGAATGCCCGCATTACCGGCACCGTGAACGCGCACGTCTCCGAGGACCCCGAGCGCGCCGCAGGAGCCGAGGTCGGCGCGCTCAAGATCGACCGTACCGAGAACGAAGATACTTCCACCCTTAACGATATCGTCGGCGGCATCGTGGCCGCAGCCCTGTCGACCTGCTTTATCGCCTTGTTGCTCGAGCTCGTCTTTCCGCGTGCGACCGCCAGTGCCGCCGGCATGCTCCACCAGCGCCCCATGCCACTGTGGGTGAGCGGTCTTCTGGGCACGATTGCTGTCGTCCCCACCGTCCTGCTGCTGATTATCTCCATCGCTGGCCTGTCGCTTGCCGGAACCCTCTTGTGCGGCGTTATCGGCATCGCGCTGGTCTCCACCGCTTTTGCGGGCTGCGCAATCGCCCGCATGGTCGGACATAACCAGAACCGCTACGCCATGGCAGCCGTCGGCGGTATCGCCGCAGGTGCCCTCACGGGACTTCCCCTCATCGGCGACTTCATCAGCGGCGTGGCCTTTGTCTTTATGCTCGGCTACGTTATCCAAATCATCTGGCGCAACGCTCGCCTCAAGCCGCAGCAGACCCCCAACACGCCAGGCCTTCCCTCCGCCTAGCCGCCAACCACCACAAAAGGGCCAGGCATATTTATGGTGCTGCAAAGCAACCTGACCCCATTGCACCAAAAAGGGCGCCGACCATTGCGGTCGACGCCCTTTCTTGTTGGCGGTTATAAGCCCCAGCGCTTATTTGTTGACCTGGCCGGCGCGGACGGCAGCCTTCTTGCGGTCGGTGGCGTTGAGCAGACGCTTGCGCAGGCGGATGTTCTTGGGAGTGATCTCGACCAGCTCGTCATCGGCGATGTACTCCAGCGCCTCCTCCAGCGAGAAGGTGCGGGGCGGCACCAGCTGGACGGAGATATCGGAGGTCGAGGAACGCTGGTTGCCCAGGTTCTTGGTACGGGCGATGTTGACGACCATGTCGCCGGCCTTGCTGCGCTCGCCCACGATCATGCCCTCGTAGCACTCGGTGCCCGGCTCAACGAACAGCTGGCCGCGCTCCTGCAGCGTACCCAGAGCGTAGGCGACGGCCTTCTCGGTGGTCATGGAGATCATGGCGCCATTCTGGCGGTTGCCGATCTCGCCGGCGTAGGGGCCGTACTCCAGGAAGGTGTGGTAGAACACGCCCTCGCCGTGGGTGACGTTCATAATGCGGTTCTTAAGACCCATGATGCCGCGCGTCGGGATCTTAAACTCAAGGTGCGTCACGATGCCCGAGGTGTCCATGCTCGTCATGATGCCGCCGGAGGTGCCAAAGACCTCAACGACCTTGCCCGAGTACTCGTCCGGGCACTCGACGACGGCCTGCTCGACAGGCTCCAGCTTGTTACCGTTCTCGTCCTTCTTAAACAGAACACGGGGACGACCGACCTGGAACTCAAAGCCCTCGCGGCGCATGGACTCCATCAGGACGGACAGGTGCAGAATGCCGCGGCCAGAGACCTCGACGCCGCTCTTGTCCTCGAGCTCCTCGATCTTCATGGTCACGTTGTTCTCGGCCTCGTTGAACAGGCGCTCCTTAAGCTGACGGGCGCCCACGATGTCGCCGTCACGGCCGACGAGCGGGGAGGTCGAAGCCTCAAAGACGATGGACAGGGTCGGCGGATCGATCTCGATGGGCTCGAGCTCGACGGGGTTCTCGGGGTCGGTGTAGACATCGCCGATATCGGTGCGGTCAATACCCACGACGGCGGCGATATCGCCGGCGCCGACTTCCTGGCACTCGGTGCGGCCCAGGTAGTCGAAGGTAAAGAGCTGCTTGACGGTAGCGGTGGCGCTGGAGCCGTCGTTCTTCACGACCAGAATCTGATCGCCCTGGTGAATGGCGCCGGAGTACACGCGACCGATACCGATGCGGCCAACGAAGTTGGAGTGGTCGATGGTCACGCACTGCATGGCCAGCGGGGCATTCTCGTCAACCTCGGGCGCGGGCATGTCGTCGATGATCATATCGAGCAGCGGATACATGTCCATGTTGCCGTCGTTGGGGTCAAGGCGGGCAAAGCCATTCATGGCGCTGGCATAGACCACGTGCTCCATGGCGAACTCAAGCTGGTCGTCGGTGGCGCCCAGGTCGGCCATAAGGTCCAGGCAGTCGTTGTAGGCCTTCTCGGGGTTGGCACCTGGACGATCGATCTTGTTGATGACGATCATGATCTTGAGGCCGGTGTCGATAGCGTGACGCAGCACGAAGCGGGTCTGGGGCATGGGACCCTCAAAGGCATCGACCAGCAGCAGGGCGCCGTCGGCCATACGCAGCACGCGCTCGACCTCGCCGCCAAAGTCGGCGTGGCCTGGGGTGTCGATGACGTTGATCTTGACGTCCTTGTACTCGATAGAGATGTTCTTGGCGAGAATCGTGATGCCGCGCTCGCGCTCCTGGTCGTTAGAGTCCAGGACGCGGTCCTCGACCTGCTGGTTGGCACGGAAGGCGTCCGTGGCACGCAGGAGCTTATCGACCATCGTCGTCTTGCCGTGGTCGACGTGGGCGATGATGGCGATGTTCCTCAGATTGTCTACGCGCATGTAGTTCCCCTATCTTCTATCCATATACAAACGGCACACGTATGCGGCCCGCCCAGCAACACAACGCTCAGCGGGAATATTGAGCCTTTTACCGAAAACTCGTTTATTTTAGCGATTTTAGATGAGAGGGGTTTCCTCACCTGCAGGTTCAGGGTCGCTCCACATAAAACCATCGCCGGCGCCCATGCCCTCATACAGCACATATGCCGAA
>DBEYTJ010000054.1:0-5286 GCA_048181065.1 Collinsella sp. | reverse complement strand
GCCACGGTAGTGGGAGAGGAAGGCTCAGATGAGCGACAGCAAGCATGTGACGTACGAGGACGCCGGCGTCGATACCGCCGAGGGCGGCCGCGCCGTCGACGCTATTAAGCAGATGGTCAAGGACACCAACCGCCCCGAGGTCATCGGCGGCATCGGCGGCTTTGGTGGCCTGTTCTCGGCCGCCGCGCTTAAGGATATGGAAGACCCGATCCTGATCAGCGGTACCGACGGCGTGGGCACCAAGCTCGTGCTCGCCCAGATCATGGACCGTCACGAGACGGTGGGTCAGGACCTGGTCGCCATGTGCGTCAATGACATTTTGGCTTCGGGCGCCGAGCCGCTGTTCTTCCTGGATTACGTTGCCATCGGTCACATTGAGGCCGAGCACATGGCAAAGATCATCAAGGGCGTGGCCGACGGCTGCAAGCTCGCGGGCTGCGCGCTCGTGGGCGGCGAGATGGCCGAGCACCCGGGCGTCATGGCCCCCGCCGATTACGACCTCGCCGGCTTTACCGTGGGTGTTGTCGATCGCCCCAAGATGCTCGACCCCGCGAACGTTCGCCCCGGCGATGTGATCCTGGGCCTGCCTTCTACCGGCGTGCATTCCAACGGTTACTCGCTCGTGCGCAAGGTTATCGGTGTCGACGGCATCAAGCCGGGCACGCCCGAAGCGGCCGCTAAGGCCGAGGAGCTGAGCCGTCCGCTCGAGGAGCTCGGCGGCGCTTCGCTGGCCGACGCTCTGCTGGCTCCCACGCGCATCTACGTCAAGCCGATTCTGGAGCTGCTCCACAGTGGCGCCAACGTTCATGCCATCGCACACATCACCGGCGGCGGTATTACCGAGAACCTCAACCGCGCGCTCGCCGACGACGTCGATGCCGTGGTCATCCGCAACGGCGCCGAGATGGGCTGGGATGTTCCGCCCGTCATCACCTACGTGTCGCGTCAGGCCGAGCTCGCGCCCAATGAGGCATGCAAGACCTTCAACATGGGCGTCGGCCTGTGCCTGATCGTCGCCCCCGAGGACGAGGCTGCCGTGACCGAGGCTCTGGTCGCGCTGGGCGAGAAGCCGTTCCGCGTGGGCGAGTGCGTCGAGGGTTCCGGTAAGGTCGTGTACTCCGATGAGCGCTAACGAGCAGATGGCTGCCGCCGAGGGCCTGGGCTTTGTGCCCTACACCCGTCCGACCGGCACCGATACAGCCGAGCCGCTCAAGATCGGCGTGCTTATCAGCGGTTCGGGTACCAACCTGCAGGCGCTGATCGACCTGATCGCCGCCGGCAAGCTCAACGCCTCGATTGAGCTTGTGGTGTCGAGCCGTCCATCGGCTAAGGGCTTGCAGCGCGCCGAGCGTGCGGGTATCCAGACGCTCACGCTGTCCAAGGACGTCTATGCCGACCCCATCGCGGCCGACGAGATCATCGCGCATGAGCTGCTCGAGCGCGGCTGCGAGTACGTGGTGATGGCCGGTTACATGCGCATGGTGCACACGCCGCTGCTGGCGGCGTTCCCCAACCGCGTGGTCAACCTGCATCCGGCGCTGCTGCCGAGCTTTACCGGTGCCCATGCGATTGACGATGCGTTTGCCCGCGGCGTCAAGGTGACCGGCGTGACCGTGCACTTTGCCAACGAGATCTACGACAACGGCCCCATCATCGCCCAGCGTGCGCTGGCTGTTGAGGAGGGCTGGGACGTCGACACGCTCGAGGAGCACATCCATGCGATCGAGCATGTGCTGTATCCCGAGGTCGTGCAGATGCTCGCCGACGGTCGCGTCCATGTGCTAGAGAACGGCAAGGTCGCAATTGATGCGGCGCGCGGCTAGTGGCGCACAGTACAATTTAGCCGAGTAGTCAGGGTGGTCATTGGCGCCAAGGCGCGCGTGACCACCTTTTGTTTTTGGTAGTCATTGGGGACGTTCTTGAATGACTAGTCGTTTAAGAACGTCCCAGGTGACTAGGTGAGAGAGGTGAGCGCATGGCGGATAACGAAGCGCTGTTTACACCTGAGCTGGTGTTTTTTGATTGGGAGTGTGCGACGCCGGATGAGGTGTTTGCGCGACTCGAGGGTGAGCTTGCCCCACGCGGCTACATTGCCGAGGGTTGGCTCAACGCCGTCCGCACGCGCGAGGACGCCTATCCCACGGGTCTCGCTATGCCGGCGGCCAACACCGCCATCCCACATACCGATCCGGGATTTGTGGCCAAGCCCTATATCGCGGTGGTAAAGCCCGCCGCACCTGTGACGTTCAACGCGATGGCGGGCATGGGCGCCCCGGTGCCGGCGCAGATCATCATCAATCTGGGCATTGCTGAGCCGGGCGGCCAGGTTGAGGCCCTGCAGGCGCTTATGAATATCTTTATGGATGCCGACGCTGCAGCCGATGTACTCGGCCAAACCATGCCGCAGGGCATGGTCGACGCCATCCGTCGACACTTTTAAGGCCGGCACTGGGGACCGTCCCTAACCGCCGGCAGAAAAGGAACGTCCCTAACTGCCAGCTGCCAGACCTGTCCCCTTTGCACCAAAATGGTGCAGATTAACCTGTCCCCCATGCACCAGGTGTGCCGCGGGGGCTGCGTTGTGACACAATGGCGTTTGTTCGATTCGTGATGCGAAAGGCCAAACATGGCAAACAAGAAAAAGAACCCCGAGGTCGCGCCGACGCCCGAGCAACGGTCCCGCGCCGCCTCCAGCTCTCGCAAGAAGCAGCGCAAGACCTATGTGTCCAAGACCGTCAAGATTGTCCTGGTGGTCATCGGCGTGCTGGCGATGCTGCTCTCCGTTTCGGCCATGGCGTGCTCCGGCCTGATGTCGCAGACCGAAAGCGCCGGCTCGGGCTATAAGCTCACCGGCGGTGTGGCTGCCACTATCAACGGCACCAACCTCACCGAGGACACCGTGACCAAGCAGATCATGAGCATGCGTACGTCCTACGGCTACACCAAGGACAAGGACTGGGCACAGTACCTGGTCGACAATGACCTTACACCCAAGAAGTACCGCAAGCAGCTCATCGACTCCTACACGCAGCAGATCCTGCTTCAACAGGCGCAGAAGGAGAACGGCGTGACGGTGTCGGACGAGGAGGTCGAGAAGGCTTGGAAGGACGCGTGCAAGAGCGCGGGCGGCGCCAAGACTTTTAAGAAGACGCTTAAGACCTACGGCTACACCGAGGACACCTACAAGGATTCGCTCAAGGAGAGCCTGGCGCAGCAGAAGCTCAAGGATGCCGTGGCACCCACCAGCAAGCCCAAGGACAGCGAGATTGTCGATTACATCAACGAGAACCTGTCCAACTACAACGATGCCCGTCGTTCGTCGAATATCCTGATTAAGGTCGATTCTGACGCTTCCGACGAGGACAAGGCCGCCGCCAAGGCCAAGGCGCAGGAGTGCCTGGACAAGATTAACTCCGGCGAGCTGAGCTTTGAGGACGCCGTGAAGCAGTATTCCGACGACACCGGCTCCAAGGACAAGAAGGGCGATGTGGGCTGGGACAAGCTCACCACCTTCGTCGACAGCTATCAGGCGGCACTCGAGGGACTCAATAAGGGCGATGTGAGCGACGTCGTCGAGTCGACCTATGGTTATCACATCATCAAGTGCACCGACTACTTCCACGTCGATAATCAGGTCGATGACATTAAGCAGGTGCCCAAGGACATCAAGAAGTACGTCTCCAACGTGGTGAAGACGCAGGCGGCAAGCACCGCGTACAGTGAGTGGCTGGAGCAGTACAAGAAGGACGCCGACATCACCGTTAACCCCATGCCCAAGGACGTGCCGTACAACGTCAGCCTGAAGGGCGTCACCAAGAGTTCGACCGACGATTCGTCGACGACTGAGTAATCATGGGGCGGTGCCCGCGTGAGTGCCGCCCACGCTATTGAGGAGGATATGCAGATGACCAACGAAGAGCTGCAGAAGGAAATGATTGCGGCCATGAAGGCCAAGGACAAGGTTCGCCTGTCTATCATTCGCCAGGTTAAGGCCGAGGTGAAGAATATCGAGGTCAACGAGCGTCGCGATGTGACCGAGGAAGACGTCAACAGCATGATCAAGCGTCTGATTAAGCAGACGAGCGAGACGTTGGAGATGTCCATCAAGGCCGGCACCGACCAAGAGCGTACCGACAACCTGACCGAGCAGGTCAAGATTCTGGAGAGCTTGCTGCCCGCACAGGTTTCGGGCGAGGAGCTCGAGGCCCTGATCGAGCAGGTTATCGCCGAGCTGGGCGCCACGTCCAAGAAGCAGATGGGCCAGGTTATGGGCGCACTCGGCAAGGCCACTGGCGGTAACTTCGATAAGCCGGCAGCAGCAAAGATCGTCGGCGCAAAATTGGCGTAAGCGCCGGCCGACACATAGCCGATGCTGAGGGGCGTGACCATTGCGGTCGCGCCCCTTTTTGCTGGGCTGGGTACTCATTGGGGACAGGCTTAAATGAGTGCCAATGAGCGGGTACTCATTTAAGCCTGTCCCCAATGAGTGGGTGGAAGGTTGCGGGTTCTTTACGGGGATGTAGCGTGGGCTGCGGAAACGTGGTTCTTTCCGTACAATAGTGCAACTCGTGTAAACGCAGGGAAGGGACATTCATGGCAGACATGATCGAGATCAAGCATCTCAACAAGTACTTTGGCGACCTGCATGTGCTCAAAGATATCAATCTCACCGTCAAGCGCGGCGAGAAGCTCGTAATGATCGGGCCTTCCGGTTCGGGTAAGTCGACGCTCATCCGTTGCGTCGATTATCTGGAGGAGCCCACGTCGGGCGAGGTCGTCATCGACGGTACGTCGCTCACCAAAAAGAATCACCTGGAGATGGCTCGCAAGTATAGCTCCATGGTGTTTCAGCAGTTCAACTTGTATCCCAACATGACGGTGCTCGGCAACCTGACGCTTGCGCCCATCAAGCTGCAAAAGAAGAGCAAGGAGGAGGCGACCGAGATCGCCATCGCCGCGCTCAAGCGCGTCGGCATGGCGCATAAGGCCGGCGAGTATCCGCAGAATCTCTCGGGTGGTCAGCAGCA
Organism: Collinsella sp.; assembly: GCA_048181065.1. Lineage (GTDB taxonomy): Bacteria > Actinomycetota > Coriobacteriia > Coriobacteriales > Coriobacteriaceae > Collinsella. The sequence goes on along the minus strand of DBEYTJ010000054.1, from coordinate 259 downwards.
GCGCATCGCCATCGCCCGTGCCCTGTGCACCAAGCAGCCCATCATCCTGTTTGACGAGCCGACCTCGGCGCTCGACCCCGAGATGGTCCAGGAGGTTCTGGACGTTATGATTGAGCTCGCGCAGGAGGACATCACCATGATCTGCGTGACGCACGAGATGGGCTTTGCGCGCCAGGTGGCCGACCGCGTCATCTTTATGGAGGACGGCCGCATTCTGGAGGAGGGCACGCCCGAGCACTTCTTCGATAACCCTGAGAAC
>DBEYTJ010000053.1:0-3905 GCA_048181065.1 Collinsella sp. | reverse complement strand
GGAGGGACGAGGGCTTAGTTCCCCAATCTTTCCGCAGGGGGCAAAAAGCCTCGCCGCACGAAGTGCGCAGCGAGGCTTTTTGCATGCCCGAGGACGATTGGGGAACTAAGCCCTCGTCCCTCCCCGGGATATATAGCGAGTCGGAGTACCCTTGCTGTTACTCTGCTTTGCCCACAGAGTTGAGGTTGGTCATGCGGATCTTAACCAGCTCGGTGATCTCACGCATACCCTCCTTGGCCGGCTTCTTGGGATCGAAGCAGGCAGGGTTCTCGGCCATGTAGGCCATGAAGCCCTTGGTGTAGGCCTGACGCAGCTCGGTGGCGTAGTTGACCTTGCAGATGCCGTTCTTCACGGCCTCGGCGACCTGCTCATCGGGCACACCGGAAGTGCCGTGCAGAACCAGCGGCACGTCGACGGCGTCGCGGATGGCCTTGACCACGGACTGCTCGATGTGAGGATCGCTCGTGTACACGCCGTGGCTGGTGCCAACGCCAATGGCCAGCGAGGTGCAGCCGGTGCGCTCGACGAACTCCTTGGCCTCGGCCGGATCGGTGTAGGGGCTCTCGCCCTCAACCGCGGGACCGTCGTCCTCCTTGCCGCCAACCTTGCCGAGCTCGGCCTCGACGGGCACACCCATGGCGCGGCCAGCGTCGGCGACGGACTTGGTCAGGGCGATGTTGTCCTCGAAGGACTCGTGCGAACCGTCGATCATGACAGAGGTGTAGCCAGTGCGGAAAGCCTGCATGCAGCGGTCATAGCCATCGCCGTGATCGAGGTGCAGAGCGACGGGCACGGAAGCGCGCTCGGCGGCAGCCTTGACCATGCCGTAGAAGTAGTCCAGACCAGCGGTCTTGATGGTGCCCGGGGTGGTCTGCATGATGACGGGGGACTTGGTCTCCTCGGCAGCGGCCAGAACGGCCATAACAAACTCGAGGTTCTCGACGTTGAACGCGCCAACGGCGTAATGGCCGGCCTGAGCGTCCTTGAGCATCTTTTCGGTGGTAACAAGTGCCATGAGCGTTTGCTCCTCTCCCTCGCCCGCATCTGGACATCGGGCGTACGTGTCCGCAAGGCGTTTTACCTTGCGTTTTTCTGCGCTCATTGTATGAAATTCAGCGGCTTTACACGCGCGAGATATTGAGCCCATGCAGGTCAATACAGTCGTTTTTGAAAAGTAAACGGAAGGAATATGAGCCGAGTGGACATGTTCGATATTGAATTTTGGGCGTTCAGCGTCTTTCTTTTATAGAAAAGATAAGTAATCGAAAGGTGTTTTCTTACTCAAAAAGAAAATGAACGAAAATAAAGTCAACACAATTCCTGCAAATTTAGCCGAGAATGGAGCAAGCATGGCCCAAGCCACCAACCGTGCCTTTGCCGACGAACGCCGTACCGCCATTTTGGAAATGCTCGATCATAATGCCTCGGTGCAGGTAGCAGAAATCGCCCAGACCTTTGGCGTGTCCTCCGTCACCGCCCGCGCCGACCTGGACGCGCTCGCCGAAGCAGGCAAGCTGCGCCGCACACATGGTGGTGCCGTATCGCTCCACAAACGCCTGACCGTCTCCACACAGGATCGCCGCATCAATGTCAACGTCGCCGCCAAGCAGGCCATCGCGCAAAGCGCCATCGAGCTCGTCAATGACGGCGACACGCTGCTCGTCGACTCGGGCACCACGGCGCTCGAGTTTGTCCGGCTCCTCGACCAGCGCAACGGCATCACCGTCATCACGGCCGACATTACCATTGCCGATTACATCGACGAGAGCATGCCCTCGGTCGATGTCGTCATGCTGGGCGGGGCGCTGCGCAAAGGCCATCGTTATTTGTATGGACCGCTCACTATGCAGGCGCTCCAAATGGTCCATGCCGATCTGGCCGTCATGTGCCCCGGCGCCTTTGTCCCCCGCTGCGGCTTTACGACCGACTTTCCGCAGATGGCCGAGACCAAAGCGGCTATGGTCGGTGCCGCCCGCCAAAGCGTCGCCCTCATGGACGCCAGTAAGGTCAACGGACGCGGCATGTACCGTTTTGCCGAGCTGACCGATGTCGACACCATCGTGATGGACCGTGACCCCGATCATGCCGTCGCCACCTCAATCGCCGAGGCCACCGACGACGCCCGCCCAAATCTCGTCATCGCCGACGCTTAAACAAAAACCACCACAAAGGTGCCTGTCCCCTTTGTGGTGGTTGTGATGGTTGAGCGTCAAAAGTGAACGTGTCGCTACTTGGAAAGCTCGTCGGCGAGGGCCTCGATCTGAGCGCGCGAGGCGTCGTTGAGCGAACCCAGGACGGTCACCTTGTTCTGCGTCAGGGTGATGTCCTTCATACCCTCGAGCTCCTTGGTCATAACCTTGGCAGCTGCGGGCGCCCAGGAACCGGACTCGACAAGTGCCACGGTGCGGTTCTGGTAGGCATGCTCGGCAAGCGTGTGGATAAAGGTGCTCATGAACGGGAAGATCTCGCCCTGATAGGTAATGGAGGCGAGCACCAGACGGTCGTAGCGGAACGCGTCCTCAACGGCCTCGGCCATGTCGTCGCGAGCCAGGTCAAAGACGGAAACCCTCTGGCCGCGGGCCTCAAGCGCAGATGCGAGCTCCTCGACGGCAGCCTTCAGATGGCCATACACGCTCGCATAGGCGATCGTGATGCCCTCGTCCTCGGGCTGATAGCTCGACCAGGTGTTATAGGTGTCGAGGTAGTAGCCCAGGTTCTCGGTCAGCACGGGGCCGTGGAGCGGGCAGATGATCTGGATATCCAGGTCGGCGGCCTTCTTGAGAACGGCCTGCACGAACTTGCCGAACTTACCGACGATGCCAAAGTAGTAGCGGCGAGCCTCGCAAGCCCACCCCTCGGGATCCTCGATGTCGTTAGCGCCAAACTTGCCAAAGCCGTCGGCGCTAAAGAGCACCTTGTCGGTGGCCTCGTAAGAGAAGAGCACCTCGGGCCAGTGAACGTTGGGGGCGCCGATAAAGGTCAGGCTGTGGCCGCCCAGATCGAGCACATCGCCATCTTTGACGACCATCTTGCGCTCGGGGAAGTCGGTGCCAAAGTAGTTGACCATCATACGGAAGGCGCCCATGCTGGCAACAATCTGCGCCTGGGGATAGCGCTCCATAAAGGCGGCGATGCCGGCGGAGTGATCGGGCTCCATGTGATGGACGATCAGGTAGTCGGGCGTGCGGCCATCGAGCACGGCCTCGAGGTTGCCGAGCCACTCGTCAACAAAACCGCCGTCGACTGAATCGGCGACAGCGATCTTTTCGCCCAAGATAACGTAGCTGTTGTATGCCATGCCGTTCTCGGACACATCGTACTGGCCCTCGAACAGGTCAATGTCGTGATCGTTAACGCCAATGTAGCGGATATCCTTGGTGATCTCCATCAGGCAAAGCCTCCTAGATAGACAAAAGAGCCCGTCTATCATAGCACTCGTCTTCATAGCCACGGCTATCTGCCAGCATCCTTATCGATTGTTATTGAGGCGGAATATACTGCCGTTGACCTGCACAAACTATGCGCGCAGCATCGCTGTGCTATGTCGAATGATGAGCTGGCCGGGAATACGAATGGCAACGGTTTTGCCCGCCGTACCCGCCTCGGGAACCGCATGCTCGAATACCTCGCGTCCGCGCTGATGTAGATCGAATCGCACGGTCGTGAGCTCGTTGTGTGCCACAAAATCATCGAGTGAATCGTCGACGCCCACCACGCTCACGTCCTCGGGCACGCGCAGACCGCTATCGCGCAGCGCTGCAATCGCGCCATTTGCCATCTGGTCGTTTGCCGCGTAAATCGCCGTCATGGTGCGATCGTGCTCGGCCAGGTACCTGCCGGCCTCGTAGCCGCTGTTGGCAGACCAGTCGCCCTCGAGCGGCTCTGCCGGCTCGATGTGTTTACGC
>DBEYTJ010000052.1:0-9469 GCA_048181065.1 Collinsella sp. | reverse complement strand
AAGAAGGGCTGCGACCTTTCGGCCGTGGTCGATCAGGTGATTTGCGATCGCCTGGCCGATGGCTGGCTCGACCAAGAGGTCAAGACCTGGGGTCTTGTATAGGCGCATCGTCCAAGGAAGGAATCAAATGCTCGAAGGATTATTTGACGCCGACCGTTGGTCGACGACATTTCAAAACATGGGGCCCTTCTGGGAGGGCTTTGGCGTGACGCTGCAGGTGGTCGTTGCCGGTCTGCTGTTGTCGCTGGTGCTGGGCACGCTGCTGGGCGTGTTCTCCACCACTCGCTCGCGCGTGCTGCGCGCCATAAGCCGCGTGTACGTGGAGTTTTACCAGAACACCCCGTTGCCCGTACAGGTGCTCTTTATGTACATGGCCGGTCCGCAGTTTTTGCAGGCTATAACCGGCGCCGACCAGCCGGTGCGCATCGCTCCGTTCGTGCTGGGCTTCTTGGGTGTGGGCCTGTATCACGCGGCATACATCTCTGAGGTCATCCGCACCGGTATCGAGGCCGTTCCGCGCGGTCAGATGGAGGCGGCCCAGAGCCAGGGCTTCACCCGTGCGCAGGCCTACTGGTACATCGTACTGCCTCAGACGTTCAAGATCATTCTGCCGCCGCTGTGCAACCAGGCACTCAACCTGGTCAAGAACACGTCGGTGTTGGCGCTCGTGGCCGGCGGCGACCTTATGTATCGTTCCGACAACTTTGTGAGTCTGTACGGTTACCTGCAGGGATACATCGTCTGCTGCCTTATGTACTTCATCATCTGCTTTCCGCTCGCCATGCTGGTGCAGTGGCTCGAGCGCCGTTCCAAGGAGCGTCCGCGCGGCGTGAGCCTGGCCGAGCTGGGGCTCGACAACGTAGAGGAGGCCTAGCGCATGGAAATCTTCAACGCGACCAACCTGCTCTACATTTGGGGCGGCTTTGTTAAGACCATCGAGATCTCGGCGCTGTCGATCTTTTTCTCGCTCATCTTTGGCACGGTGCTGGCGCTCGTCAAAAGCTATGCGCCCCGCCCATTCCGTATTTTGGTGAGCGCCTATATCGAGCTGTTCCGCTGCACGCCGAACCTGCTGTGGATCCTGTTTATCTACTTTACGGTGCAGGGTTTGGACATTGTGATTTCGACCATCGCCTTTACGCTGTTTACCAGCGCTGTTATGGCCGAGATCGTGCGCGGCGGCCTCAACTCGATTCCGCGCGGCCAGTTTGAGGCAGCGCAGAGCCAGGGCTTCGGCTTCTTTGCCACCATGCGTTACATCATTCTGCCGCAGACGTTTAAGACGATCATTCCGGCGCTGTTTAGCCAGTGCACGACCGTCATTAAGGACAGCTCGTATCTTTCGGGCATTAACGTGGCCGAGCTCATGTACACGGCAAACGTCGTGATGGCCCACGCGATCGATCTGTCGCAGGTGCTTATGCTCTACGGCCTGGTGTTTGCGATGTACTTTGTGCTCAACTTTGGTATCTCGCTGCTGGTGAGGGCATATCAGCGCCGAATCGTAGCTGCATAATGTGACAAAGGGACAGTCCCTTTGTCACATAGAGAAAGGAATCGCGATGAGCGATCTGGAGAACAAGAAGAGTCCTGTGGTCATTACCATCGCGCGCGACTTTGGTGCCGAGGGCCACGAGATCGGACGCATCCTCGCCAACGAGTTGGGGATTCCGCTGTATGACAACGAGCTGCTGGTGCGCGCGTCGCTGCGCGCGGGCGAGTCGCTCGACAAGATGGCCGCCTACGACGAGCGCCTGGCCGTGGAGAACATGGCGTTCCTGCCCGACCGCTACGACGCGCGTTCGTACTCGGACAAGTTGTTCCAAAAGATGAGCCAAGTGATTTTGGATCTGGGCGAGACCGAGAGCTGCATTATCGAAGGCCGCCTGTCCGATTACCTGCTGCGTAACAACCCCAACCACATTGCCGTATTGGTGACCGCTCCCTTTGAGGACCGCGTCGAGATTGTGCGCAAAAAGCGCGGCCTCAACAAAAAGAAGGGCGCCAAGCTGGTCAAGCAGCAGCAGAAGGCGCGCGAGGCGTTCTACAAGCGCTACAGCGCCGGAAAGTGGAAGATGACGAGCGGCAAGGATATCGTTGTCAACCGCGCCAAGTTGGGACGCGAGGGCTGTAAAGACGTCATCGCCGCTGCCTACCGCTACAAGGTAGCGCAGCTCGAAGGCTAGCCGACCAAAACCACCACAAAGGGGACAGCACCTTTGTGGTGGTTTTTGTTTTAGGCCGAGGGGAAGGCCTTGGTGAGACCAGCGCGCGTTTGCGTGTCGGTCTTTTGGTAGATGGAGCTCAGGTGACGCTGGACCATGCGCATCGAGATGCCGAGCTCCTCGGCGATCTGCTTGAGCGGGCGCTCGTCTTGGGTTACAGCTATGAGCACGTCGACTTCGCGCGGGGTGAGAGCGTGGTTGACGATGAAGGCCTGGCGCTGTTCCTCGATGGTGGGGGCGGCGAGTGCCTCCTCGGCAAGCTGTTGATGTTTGCGCTCCTGCTCGGTTTGGGGTAGGCGGAACAGGCCGGCTGCCACGAATGCCGCGCAGGCGGCGACGAGCAAAACGAGCGCACCAATCATAATGAGGGCAACGTTGCCCGAGGTCACAAGGGCAAGCGAGATGCCCGATGTAGTGAATGCGCATGCATTGTTGGCGGCGCGTCCCATGCCGGCCCAAAGAGCGGGCGCGTGCATACGCGGTGCCAGCTGTGTAAAGGTGGCGGTAAAGAACGTGACAAAAAAGCCCGAGCTCAGGTAAAAGACGACAAGGCCCAGGTTGGGATCGGCGCCGGCCTCCACGGCCAGGATGGAAATGGTCGAGAGCACGGCGATGCCGAGCATGACAAGTCCCATGTAGCGACGCTCGGCAAGGTCAAAGATAAGACCGGCGGCAAGGCCGCTTGCAGCCAAAAAGAGGCGCGGCCAGGTCTGCACGGCAATGGTGCCGTGGGCGTTGGAGAGCGTGACCACGTTGTCGAGGGTGGAGAACAGACAGGCAAGAATCATGACGAGCGCGATGCTCCAGCATGCCTGTTTGGCGAGTGCATGAGAGGACTCAGCAAAGGGATTGATGGCGGGGCTGGAGCTCTCGGCAGCTTTTTGGGGAACGACGCTGAGGGCGGATATGGCAATAGTCGCTGCGCCAAGGACGATGAGCTCTGCGATACCGCCGCAATTGAGCAGGTTGACGGCGAACTGCATCAGGATGCCCGCGGCATAGGCTGCTCCCGCACCGGTGGCGAGCTTGGGATCGTCTTGAAACGCCAGTGAAAAGGCGTGGTGCGCAGCGGCGCCCAGCAGGCCGAGTCCAAAGAATGCCACGCAGCCCAGAATCTCGAGCGCAAGCGGGTCCGTGGGGGATTGAATTTGGGTTAGGCCCACGATGACGATAGGGACGGCGGCGGCGTTGACGGCTGCCAGTGAGTGGCCCTTGCGCTGTGCGAGCCCGAGCAGCGGCGCGTATCCGATAAAGCCGAGCACGCTCGCACCCAGAATAAAGCCCTGTGCGATTACAACGCGTTCGGCACCGGCGAGCAGCCCGACGTTGACGTCGAAGCGAAACTCGGCGGCAAGAAAGACGAAGGTGAAGAGCGCGAGTGCCAGAAGCGCGTTGATTTTAGGCCTGCTCAGGTTCAAGGACGGTCCTTTGGGTGGACGAATGATCGTGTCCTCGATTGTAGCGTTCTCGGGACGCGTGTGACGATGGCGAAATCATATTGAATTAAACCGCAGGTAGAGGCCTAGGTTCACATCTACGAACCTAGGCATATGGAGTCATTTGACACATCTTGGTGGTACAGGACCACCACAAAGGGGACAGGCACCTTTGTGGTGGTGTCCCTACGACCAAGGAGGGCGTTATGTGCGGAAGCCACTTTGATAAGCAAACCCAACGCGAGCGTACCTGCTCGCTGGTTCACGGTACCTGGCGTTGTGTGGGTGCCAAAATAGCTTGCGCCGGCGCGTGCGCGCTTATGGTCGGTCAGCTGCTGCTGCCGAGCGTGGCGCTGGCGACGGAATGCGCCGATCCCATCGCTGGGACGGATGAGGTTGCCGTGGCTCCGGTGACGCCGACGGTTGTGGAGGATATGACGGCTCCGGCGACCGCGCCTGCAACCGATGCTGCTCCGACGATACAAACCGTCACTGAACCTCAGCAGACGACTCCGGCTGACACCACCGATGAATCTAGCGATGCGGCACCCGCTGAGCAAAACACTTCCAGCGACAACGCCGTTGCGTCGGCAAACAACGCCATCATGCCCTGTGGCGTGACCGATGTGACAGGCGGGAGCGGTGTTAAGGTCAACACGACCGTGGTCCCCCACTATACGGACTGCGCACTTCCGAGCAATGTCACACTCGAAAAGAGCCAGTCGTATACCTATGATTTTCCCGATGTTGAGGGCGGCATGCCGGATGAGCCGCTCTGCGAACTTGTCGAAACCAAGTACTACCGGGCCGATGCTGTTTCGGGCACCCTGGCTGAAGTCCAGGACACATCTATGTCCGATGTGACGGCTCACTTTGAGCCTTTTGGCGATCACATGAGGCTGACGCTGACCTTTACGGGTGGCGCGGCAGGCGGCTCGTATCGACTTACGTGCAATGAGGTTCTTTATATTGGCGCGGCACTGGAGTATACCGGAACTGACTATGAAGGCAGCTCGACTATCCTCAACGAAACCAGGTACGATTATTACCTCCGCTACGTCATCAATAGCGAAATTACGCTCGTTGCGTCAGAAAACGAAGCCCTCGAGAATTTGAACGTCAACGATGTGAAAACCGACTATGCGCCCGGCGAGGCGCCGCGTGCGACCGCGACGATTCCTGCCGCCGATGCCGATAAGTATGAGATCGCCTATGAGTGCTGGGAAGAGATGGAGCTCGATATGGAATCCGGGGAGTCGGTACCCGTTGCCTTCTGGTATTCCGACCCCGCGAAGTACACGCCGGGCATGAAGAAGATTGACCACTTCGAAGAGGGAAAGTTCTACATGTACTCCGTTGAGCTGAGGCTCAAGGGTGACAATACCGTGGCCGATGACTGCAATATGAACGTCAACGGTCGTTGGGTGCACCACATCAAGACCGACAACGGCGTCTTTGCGCCCAATGCTGACAACATGCTGTGCGAACAGCCAATCGACGAATGGCGTGCCATCGACGTTATCGAGGTCAACGGCGCCACGACCACCTTCAAGGCGGGCGATAGGCCGGTCTTTACGGCGAGTGTTCCGACGGGCTCCAACTCTCTTCCTCAGTGTGAGTTCTGGACGGGCAGCGATGGCAGTGAAGTAAATTCCGTTGAGTTTTGGGATCAGAACATTACGAATCACATCGATGCCTTTAAGCCTGGCGTGACCTATCGCTACGGCATCTACCTCAAGTCCGCACGCGGCTTCTACTTCACGCCCGACACCAAGCTGGTGATCAACGGCCAGGAGTGCGGCTATCAGGTCGCGGATAGCGTATCCGATGAGGACAACGGCTGGATCTACACCCTGTGGCTCAACACCGATCTGACCTTTACGCCCGAGGCCACGCCTGCTCCGGTCGATCCCGAAAAGCCCGCGCCGCAGCCCGAGGTCAAGCCCGAAACCAAGCCTGAGGCGAAACCCGAGGCCAAGCCCGCTGCCAAGCCGGCTACGACAACCGTCACGACCGAGACGGTTGAGAAAACCACGCAGGCCAAGAAGGGCGACGCTGCTCTGGCGGCCACGGGGGATACCACCGCGATGACGGTCGCCGCCCTAGGCATCGCCGGCGCAACTGTAGCCGCCGCCGGCCTTGCCGCGACCAAGCACCGCAAGCATTAGGTTTTGGCGGCAGCGCCCATCCTCGGCTTTAGCAAAATCTCAATCTGTAACACCAAGCTGCCCAAAACGGCTCCAGGTGTTACAGATTGAGACGAACTGTTCAGCCGCTAACCTAACGTCTCGATCTGTAACACGTAGCGAGGAATTTGGCCTCTAACTGTTACAGATTGAGATGAACAGGCGGATGTTCGCACAATATCTTGATCTGTAACAACTACGAGGCTCAACAGGTCCTAACTGTTACAGATCGAGACAAAACGATCGACCAGGCCCCAAACCACCACAAAGGTGCCTGTCCCCATCGTGGTGGTCGGGCGGCCGGCATAGAAAAAGTCCCCGCCGGGCGTGTGCTCGACGGGGACTTTGCCGTTTGGTGGCTAGCGCTGCAGGTGATTACTCGCCCAGCAGGCTCTTGGTGATCGAAGCGGCGGCCTTCTTGCCGGCGCCCATCGCCAGAATGACCGTAGCGGCACCGGTGACGATGTCGCCGCCGGCCCAGATGCGGGGATCGGTGGTCTGGCCGGTCTCCTCGTCGGCAACGATGTAGCCCCACTTGTTGAGCTCCATCTTGCCGCCGATCTTCTTTGCGAAGGGGTTGGCGTTGGTGCCGATAGCCGAGATCGCGACGTCGCAGGGGATCTCCTCGATGGCGCCCTCGATGGGCACCGGGCGACGACGGCCGGACTCGTCGGGCTCGCCGAGCTCCATCTTCTGGACCTTGACGGCACACACGGAGCCGTCCTCGCCAGCGACAAACTCGAGCGGGGAGACGAGCGGCAGAACCTCGACGCCCTCGGCCTTGGCATGGTGCAGCTCGGCGCGACGGCAGGGCATCTCGTCCTCGGTACGGCGGTAAGCGATGATGGCGTGCTCGGCGCCCAGGCGCTTGGCGGTACGGACGGCGTCCATAGCCACGTTGCCGCCACCAAAGACGACGACGTTCTTGCCGTGCTTGGTGGGGGTGTCGTACTCGGGGAACTTGTTGGCCTTCATCAGGTTCACGCGGGTGAGGTACTCGTTTGCGAAGAAGACGTTGGGCAGGTTCTCGCCGGGGACGTTGAGGAACTTGGGCAGGCCAGCGCCGGTCGCCACGTAGATGGCGTCGAAGCCCTGCTCGAACAGCTCCTCTGCTGTGGCCATGTTGCCCACGACGGAGTTGTACTCAAACTTGACGCCCATGTCCTCCAGGCCGTCAATCTCGCGCTTGACGACTGCCTTGGGCAGACGAAACTCAGGGATGCCGTAGACCAGCACGCCGCCGCCGGTGAAGAAGGCCTCGAAGACGGTGACGTCAAAGCCGTTGCGGGCGAGCTCGCCGGCGCAGGTGATGCCGGACGGGCCGGAGCCGACGACGGCGACCTTCTTGCCGTTCTTGGGGGCCATCTTGGGCGTGGAGGCGAGCTCGGGGCGGTCACCCAGGAAGCGCTCGAGCTGGCCGATGGCCACGGGCTCGGACTTCTTGCCACGGATGCACTTGCCCTCGCACTGGTTCTCCTGCGGGCAGACGCGGCCGCAGATGGCGGGAAGCATGGAGTCCTCGCGGATGGTATCGAGGGCGCCGCCGAAGTCCTTCTCGCGGATCTGCTCGATAAAGCGGGGGATGTTGATGTTGACGGGGCAGCCCTCAACACAGAACGGCTTCTTGCAGTTGAGGCAGCGCTCGGCCTCGGCCAGCGCCATCTCCTCGGTGAAGCCCTTGTCGACGGGGCGGAAGTCGCAGGCGCGCTCGGCAGCCGGCTCCTCGTTATCGGGGGTGCGGGGCGACTTCATATCGGCAACGAAACGACCGTTAACTAGTGGCATGCGCAGCTCTTTTCCTCATAGGCCTTGAGGGACTCGCCCTCTTCGGAACGATAAGCGGCCTGGCGGGCACGAAGGTCATCCCAGTCGACCAGGGTGGCATCGAAGTCGGGGCCGTCGACGCAAGCGAACTTGGTCACGCCGCCCACCTCGACACGGCAGCAGCCGCACATGCCGGTGCCGTCAACCATGATGGGGTTGAGCGACGCGGTGATGGGGGTGTCGTACTTCTGGGCGGTGAGGGTCGAGAACTTCATCATCGGAACGGGGCCGACGCAGAAGACCTGGCTCACGGCCTTGTCCTGCAGCAGGCGCTCCAGCGGAGCGGTGACAACGCCCTGCTCGCCGTAGGAGCCGTCGTCAGTGGTGATGTGGATGTGGTCCTCGTCGAGGAGCTCGCGGAACTGGTCCTCCATGAGCAGGAGGTCCTTGGTGCGGGCGCCCATGATGGCGTGCACCTCGTGGCCGGTCTCGACTAGGTGCTTGGCGACCGGGAAGGCAATTGCCAGGCCGACGCCGCCGCCAATGACAGCGCAGGGGCCCTCGGCCATCTCGGTGGGAACGCCCAGCGGGCCCACAACGTCGCGCAGCGACTCGCCGGCCTCGTAGGTGGACAGCATCTCGGTGGTCTTGCCGATCACCATGAAGATGAACTCGACCCAGCCCTCGTCACCGTTCCAGCCGGCCAGGGTAAACGGGACACGCTCGCCCGTCTCGTTGGCGCGAACCATGAGGAACTGTCCAGCGTGCGCATGCTTGGCGATTGCGGGCGCCTCGATGCGGAACTTGAACACCTTCTCCGAGAACTGCGTCTTCTCCAGGATCTTATACATAGAACCCCTCTCTTGTTAGGGCCGCCGAACCGTGCCTCCACGGAAATGGACGGTAGCCCGAATAAAACCGTACGCGCACAGGCGTTGTGCAGACATACGGTGCAAATTATACCCTCATGGACATGTCACTTACGTGTGTCTTCGGCTGTTGGGAGCAGGGTTTATCCACTTTGGCCTACCAAAGGGGGAGAGGTTTATTTTGGTCGGTTTTATCAGGTAAAACGGCAAATGGGGCCGGCCTCGGGTTGTGATGAGGCCGGCCCCCTTTTGGGTGCTATGCATGTATGTCGGCGCGCGGTTGATTGCGATGCCGCAACTGGGGCGTTTCCGCAGGTAAAACCTGCCAAAATAAACCTGTTCCTAAATGATAGGTTTTAGTGCTTGCCGTTGGCGGAGGCGGCGCCGTTTACGTGATCGCGGGCATAGATCACGCCATGCACGATCGCCAGGCCGGCGGCGTCGGCCGCGCGGGCGCAGGTGTCCTGGAAATCCTCGGCCTCGCGGGCGCGCAGCTGCTTAAGCACGTAGTCGGCGACGGCCATCTTGCCGGGAGGGTTGCCGATGCCGGTGCGGATGCGGCTGAAGTCGCGGCTGCCCATCTTGTCGATGATGGAACGCAGGCCGTTGTGACCGGCGTGGCCGCCACCCACCTTAACGCGCACGTCGCCGGCGGGAATATCGAGCTCATCGTGGATTACGAGCAGCTCCTCGGCCTTGATCTTGTACTCGCGGCAGAGCTTGGAGATGGGACCGCCCGAGGTATTCATGTACGACTGCGGCTTGACCAGCACAATCTGGCGCTTGCCGCCCTCTTCCTCGGGATCGTTGATGTTGATGAGCGCGACCTCGGCACCGGCCTGGTTTTTCCAGTACGTGACGCCGGCCTGACGGGCCAGCTCGTCGATTGCCTTAAAGCCGGCGTTGTGGCGGGTCTCGGCATATTCCTCGCCCGGGTTGCCAAGCCCGGCAACCATGCGAATCTTAAGCGGCTGTGCAGCTGCCATGTT
>DBEYTJ010000051.1:0-9456 GCA_048181065.1 Collinsella sp. | reverse complement strand
GATGTCCTCAGCGATGATGAGCAGGCCACGGCCAGCGCGCTGGACAGCCTCGAGAACGGGCATGATGTCCTGAACGCTGGAGATCTTCTGGTCGGTGATGAGGATGTACGGATCCTTCATCACGGCCTCCATGCGGTCGTTGTCCGTGACGAAGTAAGCGGAGACATAGCCCTTGTCGAACTGCATGCCCTCGACGGTGTCGATGGTAATGTCGAACGTCTGGGAATCCTCGACGGTGATGACGCCGTCCTTGCCCACGACCTCCATGGCCTCGGCGATCTTCTCGCCGACCTCGGGGTCACCGGCGGAGATGGTACCGACGGAAGCGATCTGCTCCTTGGTCTCGACCGGCTTGGCCTGCTTCTTCATCTCGGCGACGGCGGCGTTGACGGCCTTGTCGATGCCGCGACGGATGGCCAGCGGGTTGGCGCCGGCGGCGACGTTGCGCAGACCGTCGTTGACGATAGCCTGGGCGAGCAGGGTTGCGGTGGTGGTGCCGTCACCCACGGTGTCGTTGGTCTTGGTGGCGACCTCCTTCACCAGCTGAGCGCCCATGTTCTCGATGTTGTCCTCGAGCTCGATCTCCTTAGCGACGGAAACGCCGTCGTTGGTGATGGTCGGGGCACCGAACGTGCGCTGCAGAGCGACGTAACGGCCCTTGGGGCCCATGGTGACGGTAACGGCATCGGCCAGAGTGTTGACGCCCTTTGCGAGCTTGGCGCGGGCATCGGTGTTGAACGTAATGTTCTTTGCCATGGTAGGTAATCCTCCAAAAGAAATGTGACTCGCGTCGCCGCTTCCGAGTCCTATGCGGCAGGCGCGTTCAAAGACGAATCAGAGACTCTGACGAGCCTAGGCCTCGACGACGGCGTAGATGTCGTCGGCGCGCATCAGCAGATACTTCTCGCCGTCGACCTTGACCTCGTTGCCACCAAACTTACCGTAGATGACAACGTCGCCGACCTGAACGTCCATGGGGATGCGCTCGCCCTTGTCGTTGACCTTACCGGCGCCAACGGCAACGATGGTGCCGCGCTGCGGCTTCTCCTGAGCGTTGCTGGCGATGTACAGGCCAGAAGCGGTCTTCTGCTCGGCCTCGTCGGGCTTGACCAGGACGCGATCTGCAAGCGGCTTCAAAGACGACATGCTTGTTTCCTCCTTTTTGGGCCGCGCGGTCATGCCGCGCGGGTTTCCCTACTTCGTTTGCGTACGCGTTGAATGGTACCCACGAATGGCGGGTTATACAACACGGAGTCAAAAAATCTTATTTTTTGGCACTTAGATTTTCTGAATGCCGAGGGATAACTCGGCAGTGGCTCCCGGGGCGGACCGGAGGGCATGAAGTTTGCTGCTCTACAGTCCTGCGCAAGACGGAAAGCACATTAAGTGCTTTCCTTTGCGTGCGGAACTCGCGACAAACTTGACCGCCCCGCCCGGCAGGCGAGCTGCGGAAACTCGGTCGGTCCAGAGCAATATCGTGCGAACGGAATTCTGGCTGAATATTTGTCCGTACGGACGATCCGATAGACAGGCCACGCTATCCCCTTCTTCTAACTTGCGGTGAAATAGGGACTGAATCTTGGGTTGAGACGGTTAAACAGTCCTTATTTCACCGCAAATTAAAAGAAGGGCATGAAAAAGGCGGAGACCCTGGTGAGGGTCTCCGCCTTTGTTACAGGGGGCGATATTATTCGCTGACTGTTGGATTAAACCAGGCGGGCGTTAATCGTCTTGGCAATCTCGGCGGCGTCGGTGGAACCCTTAACAGTGGCACGGAAGTCCTCGTCCATGAGCGCCTCGGCGACCTTGGACAGGATCTTGAGGTGCGTGGTGCCAGCCTGAGCGCCCGGGATGAGCAGTGCGATGGCAACGTTGACGGGAGCGCCGTCCATGGTGTCCCAACCGGTCACTCCGGACTCGTCCTTGACGACGATGACGGCAGCCTCGGAAATGGCGTCGGACTTGGCATGCGGGATGGCGAAGCCCTCCATCATGCCCGTGGTGCCCTCGGCCTCGCGGGCCAGGAAGGCGTTCATCACAGCGTCGGCGTCGTTGGCGACACCGGCCTTGACGGCCTGGTTGGAGACGAAGCTCAGGGCCTCGTCACGAGAAGCGAAGTCCTCGGCGACAAAGACGTTCTCGACCTTCACGAAGTCGGCAGCCTCGGCCTTGGGGGCCTCGACGGCAGCAGCCTTGGGAGCCTCGACCGGCTGAGCAGCAGCGGCGGGAGCGGCCTTCTGGTTCTTCTCGAAGTCATACTTCTTGAAGGCCACGAACAGGATGCCACCGACCACAGCGCCGATGAGGATCGCGAGGACCCACAGCGGACCGTTCTCGACAACAGGCAGGACCAGGAAGCCACCGTGGGGCGCCGGATCGTGAACGTTGAACATAATGGTCAGGATCGAGGCGATGGAGGAACCGAGCATCATGATGGGCATGACGGGCCAGATGTTCTTGGTCATGAACGGAATGGCGCCCTCGGTGATGTGGGTGCAACCAAGGATGAGGTTGACGATACCGGCGTCGTGATCCTCCTGGCTGAAGTACTTCTTGCCGACAACGACGGCGAAGGTGGTGATCAGCGGCGGAACGATGCAAGCGGCGGAGACGGCAGCCATGAAGTTGGTGCCGAAGTTGTAGGTGTCGGTGCCGACACCGGCGGCCAGGGCCTCGGTGAGCATAGCGGTACCGGTGACGTAAGCAGCCTTGTTGACCGGGCCGCCCATGTCAACGGCGCACATGCAGCCGATGGCAAGGCCCAGGACAATGGCGCCAGAGGCAGACAGACCCTTGAGGAAGTCCATCATGGCGGTGTTGATGGCAGCCATGGGACCGGAGATGCCGAGCATGACCAGGCCGACGATGGCGGTCGAGAACAGCGGGTACAGGAAGATAGCCTTGAGGCCGTCCAGATTATTGGGCAGCTTGGAGAAGACCTTCTCGAGCAGCAGGATGACATAGCCAGCGAGGAAGCCGCCGACGATGCCGCCCAGGAAGCCGAAGCCCACGCCGGCGCCGCCGGCGTCGATCATGCCGGTCTCGGCGTTAACGGGCAGGCCCTGGATGGCGATCATACCGGCAACGAAGCCGGGGACGAGCGCCGGGCGCTTGCCGATGGACTCGGCGATGTAGGCGGAAAGCACGGGAACCATGAGGTTCATAGCAATGCCGCCGATGATCTTGAGCATAGCGGCAAAGCTGTTGTAATCGGCAGCCGTCGAATCGAAGGACGTGATGCCCCACAGGAACGAAACGGCGGTCAGGACACCACCGGCGACGACGAAGACCAGCATGTGGCTGACGCCGTTCATAAGGTGCTTATAGATGATGTGGCCGACGGACTCCTTCTCCTCGACCTCGTCCTCGACATCGGCAGCGGCGGCAACCGAGCCGTCGCCCTTGGCGGCGAGAGCGCGGTCGATCAGCTTACCGGCAGCCTCGACGGACAGGGCCTTGGAAACGCCGACGGAAACCATGGGCTTACCGGCGAAACGCTCCGCCTGGACATCCTTATCGGCTGCGACGACGACGGCCTTGGCACCGGCGATCTCACCCTTCGTGAGCTCGTTCTCGACACCGACCTGGCCATGAGTCTCGACCTTAATGGTCAGACCTCGCTCGGCAGCAGCCTTCTCCAGCGCCTCCTTCGCCATGAAGGTGTGCGCAATGCCGGTCGGGCAACCGGTCGCGGCGATGATGTCAAACTTAGCCATGTGTCCCTCCTTCTTGAGTACTGCGCCCGCAGGCGCTCCCCTACACGCGCGTCCTTGCGCGCTTTTCCACAACTGAAAGATACCAACCTACCGTCCGCGTGAGAAGAGACAAGGCGCAATTCTCCGGTGAAAGGTTCTTTCATAACCGTAAACGGTAGGTGAAAGTTTACCATCAACACTTGAAACGGCAAGGTGTATCTTGTAATTGAAAATGCCCGTATACTATGGCATTGAAAAACGAGTCCTATTTTCATGCCAACCAGGAGCCATCCATGACCGATAGCAGCAAGAGCGCGCTCTCCCTTATTAGCACGCACAAAGGGTACAGCGATTCCGAGCAGCGCATTGTAGACTATATATTGGAGCACCAGTCCGAGGCGCCGCGCCTTACGGCCGCCCAGCTCTCACGAGCCGCTGCCACGTCCGAGGCGACGGTTTCGCGCTTTTGTCGCAAGCTGGGCTTTGGCAGCTTCCGCAGTTTTCAGTTTTCGTTGGCACGCGACTTGGAGAGTCAGCGCAACGAGGGCCTGACCGACGAGGTCTCGCTCGACAACATGGAGCAGAGCCTTAAAAATATCCTCGCCGCCAAGGTGAGCGAGCTTAATGCGACCATCGACGGCATTGATCACGACACGTTGCCCGCAGTTGTGCACGCACTTAAGAATGCCGGCGTTATTGAGTTCGCCGCCGTGGGCAATACGAACGCGGTCGCGCTCGATGCGACGTTTAAGTTTTCACAGCTGGGCCTGCGCTGCATGGCGAGCACCATCAGCGAGACATCAATCGGCTTTGCGCTCACGTTACGCCCCGGCGACGTTATCGTGCTAATCTCGAACTCCGGCAAGTCGCGCCGTTTGAATCGCATGGCAAAAGCGGCTCGCGACTGCGGTGCCACCGTGGTCGTCATCAGCAGCGACAGCAAGTCCCCACTTGCTCGCCTGGCCGACTACACCTTTAATACCGTGAACCACGAGGCGCTGCTGACAACGGGCGATTTCGCGTTCTCCAAGATGAGCGCCACGATGATCATAGAGGTCATCTACAACTTCCTGCTGCCCGAAATCGAGGACGCCCGAGAGCACATTAGCTACTATGAGGAACTCATCCAGCCGGATAAGGTCGTGGAATAGACATTTTGGCGAGCCGACAAACGCCACTCACCACGAAACCGGCCCATCTACTACGTTTTATCCGTATGGCCCAACCACATACCGAAAATAGAGAAAACCGCAGGCGTTCTACCTGCGATTTTCTTTTTGCAATTCTTAATGTGGTCGCCGATGCCCTACCAAACGTAGTAGATGGACCCGTTTCGTGGCGAACAGGCAAGACAAACGAGCGACAGGACAACAATCACCGATTTTTTATCCTGCCAACGCCGCTGGTTCGTTCTAGCCTCGAGCTTCTTCGAGCATCTGCTTTGCGTGGGCCAAGCTTGCCTCAGACTGATCGCCGCTCAGCATGCGAGCGATCTCTGCGGTACGGGCGTCCCCAGTCACCTCATCCAGATGCGTCTGAGGAACGTCGCCGGGTTCCTTGCTCACCACGTAGTGTTTGTCGGCCATGACGGCGACCTGCGCCAGGTGGGTTACAACGATAACCTGATGCGTGGCGGCAAGATCGGCCAGCACACCAGCAAGAGCACGAGCCGTAGAGCCGCCGACACCGGCATCGACCTCGTCGAACACAAGCGTATCCACGCCATCCGCATTGCCGAGGACAACCTTGCTCGCCAGCATAACGCGGCTCAGCTCGCCGCCCGACGCAATGCGGCGCAGGGGGCGCGGCGTCAATCCGGCACCACTGCGATACAAAAGCTCATAGCTTGAAGGCCCCGCCGGTGTCCACTCGGCACGCGGAAGATCGCGCGACTCCCAGACCAGCTCAGCGCCGCCCATTTCCAGGCGCGCCATCTGACGACCCACCTCGTGACAAAAACGCGGGGCAGCCGTATTGCGTGCGCGCTTAAGCGCCTTGGCAGCGGCAAACAGTTCGCGCTCCGACGCGCCAAGCGCTTCGCGCGCCTTCTTAATCTGTTCATCACCATCGTCTACCAGCGACAAGAGCTCTTGTGAGCGGTCGCGCATGGCAAAGACATCGTCCATGGTGGGACCCCACTGACGCAGCAGGCCCTTGAGGTCGGAATAGCGCTCGCGCATACGAGCCAGCTCGCGCGGATCGAAGGCGACCCCATCGCGATAGGCACGCAGCTCATTGGCGCAATCCTCAAGCGAGATACAGGCATCCGAAAGTGCGTCGGCGATGTCACCCAGCTTGCGGTCAACGGTCGCCATGCGTGAAAGCTCGGCCACGGCGCCATTCACGGCATCGAGCGCTCCCCCTTCGGCAGCAAGCGATGCATGGGCCTCATTGGCCGTCGCCACCAAGACCTCGGCGTGCTCCGAGCGCGGCAGCAGCTCCTCGAGTTCCTCGTACTCGCCTGGCTTGGGGTCGACCTCGGCGATACGCTCGAGGGCAAAACGCGCTTCCTCGACGCGACTCCCCTGCGCACGCGAGGCTTCCTCCACACGGCGAAGCTCCTTGGCGGCGGCACGCGAAGCCTTAAAGCAGGTGCGATACTTCTCGAGCGCCTCAAGCGCCGCGCGCCCAGCCCAAGCATCGACCATGGCAACATGGTGCGCCGGGTCGAGCAGGCGCTGATGTTCATGCTGGCCACATAGATCCATCATCACGCCGACGCGCTCCGAAAGCTCGCGCACGCTGGCAATGCGGCCGTCAATTTTTACGCGGCTGCGGCCCTCGGCAGAAAGGCTGCGCTGCACGGTGAAGCCATCCGTGTCGTGCGGGCCGTCGAACAGGCGCGCCTCGACGCTGGCAAGCGCCTCGCCCTCGCGAACCGTCGACGAATCGGCGCGCTCCCCCAAAATAAGCTTGAGCGCCGAAAGCAGCGCGGTCTTGCCAGCACCGGTCTCACCAGTCAGGACGGTCAAGCCGGCACTCGGCACCAACGTCGCCTCGCGAATGAGTGCAATGTTGGAAACCTGCAGCTCATCGATCATGACGCACTCCATAGAACACGCGGCTCACCGAGTTATAGAAGCTCTCGGGGCCGTAATCCAGCAGCAGCACATCACCGGGACCGCGACGCACAGCCACGCTCTCGACCGTGCCGTCGCAGGTAATAAACTGTCCGTCGATAGCGATGGCAGGCACACTCGGGCGATCATCGGACATAAAGATTTCGACGACATCACTCGGCGAGGTCAAGAAGGCGCGAGCCTGAATGGTATGCGGAGCAATCGGCACGCAGACCATGCCCGTGTAATCAGGGCTGACGATAGGGCCGCCGGCGGAAAGCGCATAACCGGTGGAGCCAGTCGCCGTCGACACGACGACACCGTCACCGCGCAGGCGATCGATATGATGGCCGGACACCGTGATGTCAAACTCGACCATATCGGACAGGGGCCCGCGCGTAAGCGCCATATCGTTGAGGGCGAACGAACGCACGACATCCTTCGTGCCGTCATCGCGCACCGAGACGATATCCGCGGCGATGGTGGCACGGCGGCTCACATGGAGCTCACCGGACAGGGCATCGCTCACAACCTGCAAAATGTCGCGCTCCTCGGGACTGGCCGCCGTCAAAAAGCCCAGGTGACCATAAGAAAGACCTAAAATGGGAATCTCGCGGTAGTTGAGAATGCGGGCGGCGCGCAGCAGTGTGCCGTCGCCGCCGAGCGTGATGACCAGGTCGGCATCGTCAACATCGGGCGTGCTCTGAATCTTCGAGCGCTGATCGGCCGCCCATGCGACCTCGTAGCCCTGGCGCGTCAGCCAGAGCTCGAGCATCAGGCCGCTCTCGACCGCCTCTTGCTTGTAGTAATTGGGAACCAGAAAGACCTTCATAGCGTTGCAGCTTTCTCGCTCAAAGCCGATACCTGGGATTGCAACTCGTCATCGGAGCGCTCATCGGGGGCAAACCTCGTGCCGTACAGGAAAAACTCGACGTTGCCCTTGGCGCCATGAATGGGCGACACGCACACGTCGACCGGGAAGAGGCCCCTGGCGGCGAACAGCTCAATCGCCGCCACGAGTGTATCGCGGCGGACGGCGGGGTCGGTCACGATACCGCCCTCGCCCACCAGCGCAGCCGGCGCCTCAAACTGCGGCTTTACGAGCGTGCAAAACGAACCCGAAGGCTTCAGGCATGCCAGCACGGCGTCGATGATATTCGCGATACTCGTAAACGACACATCGCACACGGCCAGGTCGATCGCGCCGCCGTAGCCGAGCTCAGGCAACTGCGTCACATTCGTGCGCTCGTGGAGCGTCACACGATCGTCTTGGCGCAGCGACCAATCAAACTGAGCGCGACCCACATCGACCGAAACGACCGTGGCGGCCCCGCGCTTAAGCAGGCAATCGGTAAAGCCGCCGGTAGAGCAGCCTACGTCCAAGCAGACAAGGTCCGTCGGATCAATCCCAAACGCATCGAGCGCACCCTCGAGCTTAAGGCCGCCGCGCCCAACGTAAGGAATGCGTCCCTTAACGTGCAGCGGCAGACCAGGCGTCACCTTGAGCCCCGGAGAGGTCAAACGCTCACCGCCACTCGAAACCAAGCCGGCCATAAGAGTGCGAAGGGCATCCGCGCGATCGGCGCAGATGCCCTGTGAAATCAGTTCGTCATCGAGACGCACGCGTTTCATGAATGCCATCAACCATTCGTATCCGGAGATGCAGCCTGTCTATCTTGGGACTCGTTTGCCGCATCCTCATCGTATTCCTGCTCGAGCTTGTCGGCCTCACGCGGCGTCAGCTCAAACTTGTCGACCATATCGACCGCTCGGGAGCCCAGCTCAATCGCCTCGTCAAACAAATCGAGCGAACGCTCCAAGGACGTATCCTTGGAGCGAACGGTGGCGATAATCTGGTCCAGGCGATCCGAGATCTCATCGAAGTTGCGGACGGAACCCTCTGGCATGGCTACTCCTCGACGGAGTCGGCCTCGACGGCCTCAGCAGCGTCCGCATCCTCGGCAAGTACACCGGCTGCAGCCTGAGCGGCGGCTACCTTGGCGGCCGCCTCTGCAGCCTGCGCCTCCTCGCGAGCGCGATCCTCGGCCAGCAGCTCTTGGTACAGGTCCTCGCCCGGCAGCTCCTCGCTGCGAGCGATCTTGCCCAGCACGCCGTTGACAAACGATGCGGACTGGTCGGTACCATAAGCTTTGGCGATTTCGACCGCCTCGTTGATCACGATGGCGTCCGAGACCTCTTCGTCGGTAAGGAAGCGCATCTCGTAGACGGCGATACGCAGCAGGTTGCGGTCGGCGCCGGGCATGCGCATAAGATCCCAGTTCTTGGCGACGGCGCGCAGGGCACAGTCGATGCGATCGATATGCTCGTAGGCACCGCGGCAAAGCTCCAGCGCATAGGGGTCGAGGGGACCCTTCGAGATCAGGAAATCGCCCTCGAGGACGCGCTCGAGCGGGCTGTCCGTGGCCTCGGCCTGGAACAGCAGCTGCAGCGCCTGACTGCGGGCAAGCGTGCGCCCGCGATAAACCTTAAGGCTCAAAGGTTACTCCTTGGGGAAAACGAGGCCGTCGATGCAAACGTCAACGCGCTCGACCTCGACGCCCACCTGGGCATCGATGGCGGCGACCACGGCGGCGCGAACGGCCTCGGCGAGTTTCTTGAACGGATAGCCAAAGAACACCACGACACGCACGGTGAGTGCGAGCTTGTCGCCGACGACCTCGGCCTCGACCGCCGGCTCGGAA
>DBEYTJ010000050.1:0-4798 GCA_048181065.1 Collinsella sp. | reverse complement strand
GTGCTGCAGTTCACCTATAACGGCGCCTGCGTCAATATCCTCGATACCCCCGGTCACCAGGACTTCTCGGAGGATACCTACCGTACCCTTATGGCTGCCGACGCCGCTGTCATGGTTATCGACGGCGCCAAGGGCGTCGAGGCCCAGACCAAGAAGCTCTTTAAGGTCTGTACGCTGCGCCACATTCCCATCTTCACCTTTGTGAACAAGCTCGACCACGAGGCTCGCGATCCGTTTGAGCTCATGGAAGAGATCGAGAACGTTCTGGGCATCAACACCTATCCCATGAACTGGCCGATCGGCAGCGGCCGCAACTTCCGCGGCGTGTTCGACCGTCAGACCCGTCGCGTTATCGCCTTTGAGGGCGATGGCCACGCCAACGCCACCAAGAAGGTCGCCGAGGTCGAGGCCGAACTGGGCGATCCTTCCATGGACGAGCTCATCGGCGAAGAAAACCATAAGAACCTGATGGACGACATCGAGCTGCTCGATGGCGCTGGCGACGAGCTCGACTTGGATGCTGTGGCCTGCGGCAAGCTGAGCCCGGCGTTCTTTGGCTCGGCGCTCACCAACTTTGGCGTGGAGCCCTTCCTCAAGGAGTTCCTGCGTCTGGCCCCGACGCCGCGCGCCTATACCGATACGCTCACCACCGAGCCGGTCGATCCCTGCCGCGACGACTTTAGCGGCTTCGTGTTTAAGATCCAGGCCAACATGGACAAGAACCACCGCGACCGCATCGCCTTTGTGCGCATTTGCTCGGGCAAGTTCGAGCGCGGCATGGACGCCTTCCACGTGCAGGGCAACCGCAAGCTCAAGCTTGCCACGGGCACGTCGATGATGGCCGATGACCGCGCCATCGTGGACGAGGCGTACGCGGGCGATATCGTGGGCCTCTTCGACCCGGGTATCTTTAGCATCGGCGACACCGTGTGCTCCGGCAAGCGCCACGTGCAGTATCCGCAGATCCCGACGTTTGCCCCCGAGATGTTCGCTCGCATTACGCAGGTCGACACGCTCAAGCGCAAGCAGTTCGTCAAGGGTATGGAGGAGCTTGCCCAGGAGGGTGCCATCCAGATCTTCCGCGAGCTGGGTGCCGGCATGGAGAGCGTCATCGTGGGCGTGGTCGGCGTGCTGCAGTTTGAGGTGCTCGAGCGCCGCCTCAAGGCCGAGTACCGTGTTGAGGTTCGTCGCCAGCCACTGCCCTATACGGACATCCGCTGGATCCAGAACGACCCCGACACTATCGATATCCCGGGCCTTTCGCTCACGCGCGACACGCTGCGTGTCGAGGACATGCGCGGCGGTAAGCTGCTGCTGTTCACGAGCCCGTGGAACGTGGATTGGGCAACTGACCACAACCCCGACCTTATCCTGTCGGAGTTTGGCAACGTAGCGTTTTAGCGCATCGGCGCGGTGGCCCTGCGGGGCTGCCGCGCCGGTTGCTTGCCTGATGCCGTGTGAGCGGCTATCATACCCACCGTCGTCTTAAGACCGAGGCGTCCGAGCAGTTCGGGTCCGATATCCTGCTCGTTAAACCTAAAACCAAAGGAGTACATAATGATCAAGAAGGTCATGGAGGACTATAAGGTCCTGTTGCGGAGCATTCCCGCGGCAACGGTTTCGCTGTTTTTCGTGAGCGTCATCATGATGAACCTGCTGGCCAACAAAGAGCTTATCAGCCTGCCGTATCTGGCACTCGATTGCGGCTTTGTGGTGAGCTGGGTTTCGTTTTTGTGCCAGGACATGATCTGTAAGCGCTTTGGCGCCAAGGCATCCATCAAGATCTCTATCCTCGCACTGGCGGTCAACCTTGCCGTGAGCCTGTGCTTTTGGGCATGCTCGCTCACGCCCGGCATGTGGGGCGCCTACTACGACACGGGCATGATCGAGGTCAACACCGCCCTTAACGCCACCATCGGCGGCACCTGGTACGTGGTGCTGGGCTCTTCGCTTGCCATGCTCGTCTCTGCCGTGGTTAACTCCACGCTCAACCAGTCGCTTGGCCGTATGCTCAAGAAGAATAACTTTGCGAGCTTTGCCTTCCGTTCCTATGTGTCCACGGGTGTTGGCCAGTTTATCGACAACCTGGTCTTTGCCATTGTGGTGAGCCACACGTTCTTTGGTTGGACCTGGGTGCAAGTCCTTATGTGCTCGCTGACCGGCGCTGTCGCCGAGCTGCTGTGCGAGGTCTTCCTGAGCCCCGTGGGCTACAAGGTCGTGCGCGGCTGGGAGCGCGAGAACGTGGGCTCCGAGTACCTCGAGCGCCACGCAACCGCCTAAGGAGCAAGTATGCGGGTTTTGATCACGGGCGCTTCGGGCGGTATCGGAGCCGCGTGCGTGCAGCGTTTTTTGGACGAGGGCCACGAGGTCGTGGGCTTTGATCTTTTGCCGGCGGCGATCGAACACGAGCGCTACCGCCATCTGATCGTTGATGTCCGCGAGCCGGGCTCGCTTCCAGGCGAGCTTGAACCCCAGGTGATCGTGAACGTTGCCGGTACGCAGGATTCGGCTGACGACATCGCCGCCAACCTGTATGGCACCATCAACGTGACCGAGCGCTACGCCTTTGCGGGGGAGGGGCTTGCCGCCAAGCCGGCGCCGGCTATCAAATCCGTGGTCAATGTGGGGTCGGCGAGCGGGCATACGGGATCGGAGTTTCCTGCCTATGCTGCCAGCAAGGGCGGCGTTATCGCCTACACCAAGAACCTTGCAAACCGCCTGGCACCGCAGGCCATTGCCAACAGTGTGGACCCGGGCGGCGTTATCACGCCGCTCAACCGTTGCGTGATGGAAGACGTACACCTGTGGAACCAGATTATGGAGCTCACGCCGCTTAAGCGCTGGGCCACCGCCCAAGAGATCGCCGAGTGGATCTACTTTGTGGGCGTGACCAACCGGTTTATGACCGGGCAGAGTCTGCTAATCGATGGCGGCGAGGCCGGCCGCACACAATTTATTTGGCCCGAATAGGAAATGCGCCCGATGGAAAGCCGTCGGGCGCATTTTTGATGTATCGATTGTTAGCCGAGGCAAGTCCAGTTGACGGGGGTCGAGTCGTGCTGTTCGAGTAGCCGATTGGCTGCCGAGAAGGGACGCGACCCCATAAAGGCGGGGAGTTCTGCCGTGGCGCGGTTGGCCGAAAGCGGCGAGGGGTGCGTGGAGGCCAGGCAGAACTTGCCGGTTGCCTCGCCCGCACCAGTTGCGACGAGCTTGCCTTCGACCATCTGCTGGGCAAAGCGACCCCATGCCAAAAAGACGACCGACTGGGGCAGCTGGCAGCAGCGTTCGATAACGTAGTCGGTGAGCGTGCTCCAGCCCAGTTTGGCGTGCGAGTTGGTGGCATGCTCGCGCACGGTGAGCGTAGTGTTGAGGAGCAGGACGCCCTGCTGTGCCCATGGCGTTAGATCTCCTGTGGCGGGAATGGGGTAGCCCAAATCGGCATTGAGTTCCTTATAGATGTTGCGCAGACTCGGCGGCAACTTGGTTTGCGTTGCGGGGACCGAGAACGACAGCCCCATGGCCTGATTGGGCCCGTGATAGGGGTCTTGACCCAGGATGACAACCTTAACCTGGTCGGCCGGCGTATAGGCGAGGGCATTGAGGATGTCGTCTTGTGCCGGGTAGATGGTCTGTTCGGCACGCAAGAGGGCGATGCGCTCGAGCAGCTGGTTCGTAGTGTCACGTACCGGCTGCGGCGCATCGCCCAACCAAGTTGCTATGTTGCGGTCGCGGGTCGCGGCGTCCATGGGGCTCCTTTACGTCAGATGCTCTGCTGGCATCTATTGTAAAGGCGCACCGGTTGCCTTTATGCCGCGGCTGTATGAAGAGCGGGGGTCTACGAGACGTGCTCGGGCGCTCCTGCCATGCGGGTATGGTCGTGAGCATGCGCATGAAGTCGCGGAAGCTGCACGGTTGCCACCATGACGCCGGTGAGGATGAGAGCGGCGCCAAAGAAGGCGATAGGGCTCAGGACCTCGCCAACCAGGAAAAACGAGAAGACGGCGGAGCAGACCGGCTCGAGCGAGAAGGCGAAGCCGGTGGTCTCGGCGGGCACGTGGGGCTGCACGAGCGTTTGGGTGATAAAGCCGTAGGCAGAGCAGATGAGCGCGAGGGCAACGACGACCACGATCTCGCTGGGCGTACTGGGAAGGGTGAAGCCGCCAAAGGTGAATGCGGCGATGCCCGAGAACAGGCCGCCAAAGCCCAGCTGCCAAACGCCCAGAGCAAGCGGATCGACTTCTTCGACAAAGCGCTTGGCCACGATAATGTGGCTGGCATAGATAAAGGCCGAGAGCAGCATGATGAGCGCGCCCGGGTTCAGGCTGGTAAAGTCGGCGCCCGAGAGCAACAACATACCGCAGGTGACGATGGCGGTGCCGATGAGCACTTTGCGCTCGGGGGCGCGACGCAGCAGGGCGGCGTTGGCAAACGGCACGATCACGACCGTCAGGCTCTGCAAAAAGCCGGCAGTGGAGGCAGAGGTGAGGCTGGAGCCCAGGCACATGCAGGTGAGCTCGGTTGCCATAATGGCGCCGATGATGGCGGCACGGACCATAAGGTCGCGGTTGATGCGCAACGCGTGCTTGTGGAAGAGCAGCAGGCAGACCGCAAAGGCGATGATGCAGCGTAGCGCGACGATGCTCGTGGCGTTCATGCTGTCCATGCCGATCTTCATGAGGGGATACGAAAAGCCCCATGCGACGGGAACGGAAAATGAGAGCGCGATTGCTTTTTTGCGATCCATGGGACTCCTTTTGTTACAGAACGGTTTCGCAAAAAGGATTCTGCTCCCAGATGT
>DBEYTJ010000049.1:0-1103 GCA_048181065.1 Collinsella sp. | reverse complement strand
AATCCTTCGAGCATTTGATTCCTTCCTTGGACGATGCGCCTATACAAGACCCCAGGTCTTGACCTCTTGGTCGAGCCAGCCATCGGCCAGGCGATCGCAAATCACCTGATCGACCACGGCCGAAAGGTCGCAGCCCTTCTTGGTCGCCACGCCGTAGCCCTGCTCGCCAAACTTGACCTCGGGCTGCAGCAACTCAACGGTCTCGTTCATATAGCCGGCCAGCGTGGAGCGATCCATGGCAAAGACGTCGATATTGCCGGCGTCGAGCGAACTCTTGATGATGGGGTAGCCGCTAAAGGCCCTAAACTCGGGCTTACAGCTAAAGCCGTTGTCCTTAATCATCTGCTCGATCAGGCTCTGCGTGGTAGCGCCCTGGCTCACGCCAATAACCTTACCGTCCAAGTCCTCAATCGAGGTAAAGCCCGAACGCTTCTTGACCATGAGTCCCACGTAGTCGGTGCGGTACGGCGTCGAGAAATCCCAGCTCTTCTTGCGCTCGTCGGTGATGGTGTAGGTCGCCGCGACCACGTCAAGTTGGCCGTTATCGATCAGCGGGCCGCGTGTCTTGGGCGTTACGTCGGTAAACTCGACAAGCTCCTGGGCGCGGGCCTCCTTATAGCTCACGCCAAAGACGGCAGCGGCGATCTGATAGCACAAATCGACTTCCATGCCCTCAAAGCGGCCCTTGGCGGTATCGTAATAGCCATAGCCGGGAACGTCCTTCTTAACGCCGGCGTTCAGATGGCCACGCGACTTGATGGCCGCAAGCTTGGACCCCTTGTCGGAGGCCTCGCCGCTGGTGGAGTTGCCGCAACCGGTAAGCGCGGTCCCCGTCAGCGCAAGCATGCCGGCGCCCGCCAGCTGCAAAAAGTGACGGCGCGACACGGCCGCCCTCGTCATATCCGTCATGTCCATCACCGCGCCTAGTGCAGAATCTTGGACAGGAACTCGCGGCAGCGCGGGTTCTCAGGGTTATCGAAGAAGTGCTCGGGCGTGCCCTCCTCCAGAATGCGGCCGTCCTCCATAAAGATGACGCGGTCGGCCACCTGGCGCGCAAAGCCCATCTCGTGCGTCACGCAGATCATGGTGATGTCCTCCTGCGC
>DBEYTJ010000048.1:0-3661 GCA_048181065.1 Collinsella sp. | reverse complement strand
GTGCTCTACCGACTGAGCTATACAGGCACTTGACGGGTGGGAGCTATAGGATTCGAACCTATGTAGGCAGAGCCAACGGGTTTACAGCCCGTCCCCATTAACCACTCGGGCAAACTCCCAATCGTTCAAGTATCCGCAGGTCCTTTGGTCTTTTGGACCGCCGCCCCCGCGAACGAAGAAGATAATACGATGCCACCTTGGGGGCTGTCAACGAAAACCTCTAGATACACGGTGCCGGGCGTATCTATATGCTTTTGACCTGCGGTTTTACTGAGTTTGGATATGAAGGACGGTGAATTTGCATATAGCAGTGACATTTCCCGAGGGAACACTTTGGCGTAGTGGAGTGAGCCTGCAGAATGATTACTTGGATAGCGACTCATTTGCACCTATATATAGGTCGAGATCGGGCTTCCCAGACAGATTCGAGCGTGGATTATCTCCCGTTTGAAATCGAGCGTGGATAATCTCCCACTTTTGGCGTGCCACTGGGCCCAAAGTGGGAGATTATCCACGCTCATTCACTAAGCGGGAGATTATCCACGCTCGTATGTCCGATAAGCCACGCTCGACCAGGATGACTGGGACCAGTCCGGCCTTTATCTCGATCTGTAACATCTAGAGAATTTTTTCTCCCCTATCTGTTACAAATCGAGATATTACGCAGAGACCCCAGCTTACTTCTCATTCTGTAACAGCTAGAACGGTTTTCAGCCTCTTCGTGTTACAGATCGAGATGTTATCGGCCATCCCTTGGCATTGTCTCAATCTGTAACTATAAGGAGGGTTTTCAGCCTCTTCGTGTTACAGATTGAGACAAACCGAAAACGGAATGGGCGCTGACCCAATGGCACACCACCTAAAAAGAAACGGGCCCTGTCCCATAAGGAACAGAGCCCGAAACCCTCATGGAGCCAGTGACAGGAATCGAACCTGCAACCCACTGATTACAAATCAGTTGCGCTACCGTTGCGCCACACTGGCACACTTGGCGCTTTCACGCGAAGCCAGTTAAGAATAAAGGAATTGCGGACGAGGCGCAACAGACCCTTTGACCGACCACATCTCAAAACCCTTCGTCAGAACGAATAGTTTTATCTGCTCGCCAGAACCAAAAACTATTCGTTTTGGCGAGGCCGGCCTGCAACCCACTGATTACAAACCAGTTGGTTGGTCAATCGAGAAAGCAGCCCCCATTGAAGGTCTACCTACCTCCCGCGCAGGGCCTTGAGCTTAGCCAGCGCATCGGGGCTCAGGCGGCTGCCCAGAGTCATCTTGATCTGCGGAGCTTCCTCTGCCTCGTGAACGTCGTTATCGATCTGTTTGATCTCGTCCACCAGCATGCGGCTCGAGATGCGCGTAACGCCTTTGCCCATGACGACGGCCTGGATCGTGCCGTCACTCGACACCACGGAGCACGCGCGGCCTTCCTCGCGCGCCTCGATGCAGAGCTTCTGCACCACGGTATCGGCCGATACGCCCGTCGGCGAAAACTCGATGCGCACGCCGCGAGCAGGCAGGTTGGGGCGCTCGCTGGAGATGTTTCCCGCGCCGTCAAAGACGATCACAGCCTCATAGCGGCCTTGGGCAAACGCGGCAACGTCGTTGATGAGGGCGGTGCGCGCCATATCGTGAACGTCGCTGGAATACGGATCGTCGGAATGGTCGTAGACGAGCTTTTCGTAGCGCGGCGTGCAGTGAATCACGTTGTAGCCGTCGACCACCAGCAGCTCGGGCTTATTGGAATGCACTGTCGAGACCGGGTCGGCGATAGCCTGCGCAAACGCATTGCCGCCCACGCCATAGGTCGCGGCCGAAACAATCGGCTTGGCCGAGCCCTCGCCAAAGCGCTTGGCCTTGGACTTGGCGCGGTTCTTCTTGGACATGCGCTACTCCTCCCCCATGAGCTCGCCGGCGTTGCGACGCAGCCACTCAAAGCATAGCGCCGTGGTCGCCTGGGCAACATTGAGGCTCTCGGTCATGCCGCGCTGGGGAAGCTTAGTCAAAAAGTCGCATTTCTCGAGCACAAGACGCGAGATGCCGTCGCCCTCGGAACCCATGACGAGCGCAACGCGGCCCTCGAAGGGGGCGTCCCAGCAACTGCCTTCGGCGCGCTCGGAGGCGCCGCCCACCCAAAAGCCGGCGGCCTTGAGGTCATCGAGCGCACGGGCGATATTGGGAACCTGCGCGATGGGCAGGTGCATGACGGCGCCAGCAGAAGTCTTGTAGCTGCCGACGGTCACACCGGCGGCGCGCTTGTTGGCAATGATGACGCCCGCCGCGCCCACGACCTCGGCGGAGCGCACGATGGCGCCAAAGTTGCCGTCGTCGGTCACATGGTCGAGCACGACGACGAGCGCCGGACCGTCGCCCGCACGGTCGAGGATATCGGCAACATCGGCATAGGGGAAGTTGCCAACCTCGAGCGCAATGCCCTGGTGAGCGCCATGGCTCGACAGCGCATCGAGCTGCGCGCGCGGCACATACTTAATGCGGACGCCTGCAGCGTTGAGGTCGTCGACCAGGCGCGACAAGGCGGCATCGCGCTCCCCGCCCTCAGCGATGAGCGCGCACTTGACGGGAAAGCCGGTACGCAGCGCCTCGGCGGCAGCACGGCGACCTTCGATAAACTCGCCCTTGGGGGCCTGAACGTTGTCGCGGTTGCGATCTCGCTGCGGACGCGCAGCCTGGGCTTGGGAGCGCTCGCGCTGGCCCTTGGAAGTGGCAGCGCGAGCGTTGCGGCGAATAGGACGCGAGCCAGAAGCAGCCTGCTTGCCTCCACGCGGTGCACGCTTGCGATTGTCGGCCATAAAGCGACCTCCTAAATACAACTATCAAACGAAACAAATAGACCGACCGCCCGAGGTGCGGCAGATTGCCTTGAAAGAGGAGGGCATAGACCTTGAGGTCATGCCCGACGATTGAAAGGCAAGGTGCCGTGGCTCGGGCGGTCGGTACGGGTTTTCCAAGTGCCCGAGATTACCGTGAAAGAGGAGCGACGCGTACTTGAGTACGCGAGCGACGGTTTGAACGGCAAGGTCGGGTGCTTGGGAAACCCGCGGGGATTAGAGAGATTTGATACGGGTGCCGGCGGCAGTATCCTCGATGGTGAGGCCCAGGTCCTTGAGCTGGTCGCGGATGGCGTCGGCCAGACCCCAGTTCTTGGCGGCGCGGGCCTCGGCGCGGGCCTCGAGAATCTTGGCAGCGGCCTCGTCCACGTCGTCACCCGTGTAGGCAACCAAACCGGCGGCAACGCCCAGCAGGCCCAGCGGCAACTCGACCTTGGGCTCGGGGAGCTCAACGCCAAGCGTATCGAGCAGCTCGGCCAGCGTGTCGGCGGCGGCAAGCGCGGCGGCCTTGTCGGCAGCGTCGCCCGCCTGCTCCAGGTACTGGTTGCACTCGGTCACAAAGCCAAAGACGGCACCCATGGCACCAGCGGTGTTAAAGTCGTCGTCCATGCACTCCTTAAAGGCGGCACGGGTCTCGGCGGCCTTGGCGGCAAACGCCTCGGCGGCAGCCGCATCGGCATCGGCCGTCGCATGGTTCGCGGCCCAGCGCAGGTTCTCGACCGTACCGGCGATACGCGTGAGCGAGTTCTCGGCACCCTCCAGGCGCTCCCAAGAAAAGTCGAGCGGCGAGCGATAGCTCGTCTGCAGCATCA
>DBEYTJ010000047.1:0-1185 GCA_048181065.1 Collinsella sp. | reverse complement strand
AAATCTTTGTTACTATAGTCGAGCTAACGGGTTGTGGCTCAGTTTGGTAGAGCACTGCGTTCGGGACGCAGGGGTCGCTGGTTCAAATCCAGTCAACCCGACCAGAGCATGAGGAGGGACCGCTTCTTGCGGTCCCTTTTTTTAGCTATTGTTGTGATACCGCGATACCCGCGGTATACTCATTCGAGCTTGTCTCGCTGTATTGTGGAGGTCTACATGTTTGGACTGAGGGCTCCTGAGCTCATCATTATTCTCGTTGTTGTCCTGATTATCTTTGGGCCTAAGAACCTGCCGAAGCTCGGTAAGTCCCTCGGCTCTACCGTCAAGAATATCCGCGAGGGTATGGAGGGCGACGATAAGGGCGAAACCAAGCAGGCCGAGGAGGTTGTGGTCGAGGAGTCCGAGGAGGATAAGGAGATCGCAGAGCTCGAGGCCAAGCTCGCTGCTGCCAAGCAAAAGAAGGCAGAGGACAGCGACGCGGACGCAGAGTAGTCCCATCCCTTTGGGGTGAGCACCTGACCGGCTTGCCCGCAGGCTAGCCGGTCTTTTTTCGTTTTGTTGACAGTTGATCGTTACATCATAGTTGGGGAGATATCCGTATGGACGCAAGCCAGATCGTACTGACCGCTGAAGGCCGCCAGAAGCTCGTCGAGGAGCTCGCTTGGCGTGAGGGCGATTACGCCAAGGAGATCGTCGAGGACATCAAGGAAGCCCGCGCGTTCGGCGACCTTTCGGAGAACTCCGAGTACGATGCCGCCAAGGACAAGCAGGCCCAGAACGCCGCTCGTATCGCCGAGATCCAGGCCATCCTCGCCAACGCTCAGATCGCTGCCAGCACGGGCGACCTGACCGTCTCCATTGGCTCGACTGTTACCCTGGTCGACCCCAACGGTGAGCTCATCGAGGTCACGCTTGTCGGTACCACCGAGACCAACTCGCTCGAGCACAAGATCTCCAACGAGTCTCCGGTCGGCCACGCCATCATTGGTCATGGCGAGGGCGACTCCGTCGAGGTCGTTACGCCTTCCGGCAAGACTCGCGTCTACACCATCGCCAAGATCGCACGCTAGACCACGGTCCCGCGTAAAGGTATGTTTTCGCTCCCTGGGACCGAATCCTGGGGAGCGTTTTAGTTTGAGGAGCTAACTTATGGCAGAGAACCAGAACGCCGCCGATCAGGCATCG
>DBEYTJ010000046.1:0-2850 GCA_048181065.1 Collinsella sp. | reverse complement strand
GACCCCTTTCGAACTACGGGGCCCCGATTGCTAGGACCTACAGAAGGGTGCGACAAGCACACAACGTTTAGGAACACTCGGGAGCCGACAGATACTAATGTGACGCTTATGCAATCACGTTCGTATAGGTTACGGGGAAATCATTTCGATTTCAAGCGTGAACTGCGATTTTTTACTCGTATGGAGACTTTTTCGCAATCTTGTGGACGACCGTCCCCATAAGTTGACGATAAGCAGTTAGGCATACGGCTTTGGGGTAAAGTATCCGGAGCCAACGATTCTGGAACGATTTTTCGAGAAAGGTGCCCGCGTGCTCAAAGCAGTCGTTTTCGATATGGACGAGACGCTTCTTAGCATCAACCTCAACGCG
The DNA here is from genome assembly GCA_048181065.1 of Collinsella sp. GTDB lineage: Bacteria > Actinomycetota > Coriobacteriia > Coriobacteriales > Coriobacteriaceae > Collinsella. The sequence goes on along the minus strand of DBEYTJ010000046.1, from coordinate 2,480 downwards.
TTCATCCTTCGCTATTTTAAGGATGTCTCGTCGATGCTCGCGGATATCGGACGCCGCAGCCGCGGCGGCACGATGGCGCGCCTCGGCACCATCTTGGTCGACCTCAACGCCAATCGCCGAAGCGGCACGGACAATCGCACCAATCTTGAGTTTTACCGCGCCGAGGTCGAGCGCCGATGCGGCATCTGCCTCTCCGATCCCCTCATCTACGAGGCGTTTACCTTCTACGACCGCGAAGTTCTTCCATACAAAAACGACGATGTCATTAACGCTCACGCCATGCCGGGCGCGCACGCCGCGCTCCAGGCCGTACAGGACGCAGGGCTGCGCTGCGCGCTCTTTACCAACCCCAGCTTTCCGCAGGGGGCCATCGAGTGCCGCATGGGCTGGGGCGACCTGGCCGACGCCCCCTTTGAGCTCGTCACGCACATGGGAAACACCACTCGCTGCAAGCCCGATGCCACCTACTATCTAGAGCAGCTTCAGGTGATGGGACTCGAGCCGCACGAGGTCCTTATGGTGGGCAACGATCCCAAGCGCGACTTCCCGTCCCCCGATTGCGGCATCCAAACCGCCTATGTTGGCCAGGGAAAACCCGGCCGAGCCACCTGGCACGGAACCATGGAAGACTTCGCCCGCGACTTCAACGCCGTAGTCGAGGCCTTCTACGAATACCAAGTAGCCGACGAACTGTCTTAACAGACCTGCGTTTTGCCGATCATGATGTTGAGGATCTCGACGTCGGTGTCTTTCATGCCCACGCGGCCTACGTAGCCCATGCTGGCGATCGTCTGCTCAACGGTATCTTGGATCAGGCCCTCACCGGCACGGAAACCGCGGCCTTGCATGGCCATATCATGGCCCAGAATCGCCGCATCGACGGCAGCGGAAATCTTGGCGGCACAGCTCGCCTTGGCGCCATCGCACACGATGCCGCCCACGTTGCCGAGCGTGTTCGAGACCGTCGCGCCAATCTGCTCGCGCGTGCCACCGCACAGCCAGGTAATCGCGGCGCCGGCGCCGCATGCGGCGCAAATAGCACCGCAAAACGCCGAGAGCGCACCAATATAGCTCTTGATATGCACGGCAATAAGGTCGGACAGCATCACGGCGCGCACCAGGCGCTCATGGTCGCAGCGCAGGTACTCGGCGTACTCCATAACGGGCAATGCGCAGGTAATGCCCTGGTTGCCCGAGCCGCACACAATGGCGACCGGCAGCGCGCAGCCGTTCATACGGGCATCGGACCCGGCGGCCGCACGGGCACGGGCACGGCAGGCGACGTCATCGGCGCGAGCACCCAGCAGTGTACGACCCACCTCGGCGCCCCAAGCGTGCGCAAGGCCTTCGGCACTGATCGCGCCGTTCAGCTCAATCTGACGCTCAACGGCAGCGCGGGCGCCCTCAATGTCACCGTCCTCGATAAAGTCGATGATGGAATCAATAGACATGGGCGTGTCGGCGCTATCTGCCGCACGCTCGGCCACCACGCGCTCTGCGCAGGCGGCACACTCCCCCGCCGACTTGCCGCATACCGGAATACCGTCGAGCGTATGGCACGTGACATTGGTGTGGTGGTCGGTAATCTCGACGACCGCTGTATGGCCCTCGGCTGTGGCAGTCACCTTGATGTAGAGGTTGGGCACGCCCTCGACAAGTGACACATCGCAGTAGCCGGCGTCGGCGAGGAGCTCGGCCACGCGAGCACGGTCTTTATCGTCAACGCTCTCGAGCACCTCGAGCGCGCTCTTGGCGTCGCCGCCCACGGCACCCAGCACGGCCGCCGCCTCAATACCGTGCATACCGCCCGAGTTGGGCACGGTCACGCTCTTAACGTTCTTGATGATGTTGCCCGAGCAGGCAACATCCATATGATTGGGTTCGCAACCGAGCGTCTGACTCGCCAGCGCCGCTGCATAGGCAACGGCAATGGGCTCGGTGCAGCCGAGTGCACAGACAAGTTCGCGGTTCAAAACACCGCAAAACGCGGCATCACGGATGGAATCGGTAGGCATAAGTATCTCCTGCTTGCATAACGGGCTGGGCTCTCAAAAAAGTTAGCTCCTTTATTTGATAACAATGCATCAAAAACCGCAGCCATGGTTCCGGCAGACGGCGCTCAAGCGCAAACTGACGGAATTATTCATGAGTAGCTGGTCTTGTTGCATGCTAAAGCGTTTGACCAAAAAACGCCCGAGCGTTTACGCAAAAGTCGCGCTATCATGCAGTCGAACGCGGTAAACACCTTTAGCATTTGCGCCGCACAGACCAGAGAGGAACCATCCATGAAGATCGGTATCGGTAACGACCACGCCGCCGTCGAGCTCAAGAACATCATCTCCGAGCACCTGAAGGAGCGCGGCTGCGAGGTCGTGAACTTTGGCACCGACACCTCCGAGAGCTTTGACTACCCCATCGCCGGCTACAAGGTGGGTAAGGCCGTTGCCAACGGCGACGTCGACCTGGGCATCCTCATCTGT